>QNBL01000032.1 GCA_003641695.1 Spirochaetota bacterium | reverse complement strand
GGAATATCTTGAAGGGCCAGAGTACAGTCTGGATGCTCTTATCTACGATGGTGAAATCCATATCTGCGGAGTCGCGGACCGGCATATTTTTTTCCCTCCCTATTTTGTGGAGATGGGACATACAATCCCTGCTGCGGCGGATCCATTTATTCTGGAGGAGGTCACTGAAGTTTTTAAACAGGGAATAAAGGCTCTGGGGATAACAAATGGCGCAGCAAAGGGAGATATCAAGTGGAGCCGTGGTAGAGCTTATGTTGGTGAGATTGCCGCACGGCTTTCCGGAGGGTATATGTCCGGATGGACTTACCCCTATTCCAGCGGTGTTGAGGTTACCAGAAGTGCAATCAGGATCGCTCTCGGTCTTCCCCCGGAAGATCTGACTCCTACCGGGGATAGAACCTCTGCGGAGCGTGCTGTAATCTCGATACCGGGAATAGTTACAGAGATTTCCGGAAAGGAAGATGCCTTTACTCTGGAGGGGGTAAAACATCTTTTTATCAGGATTCAAAAAGGGAGCAGGGTTTCTTTCCCCACAAACAACGTGGAAAAATGCGGTAATTGTATTGCAGTATCCGGTAAGCGGGGAGATGCTGTATTTATGGCAGAGGAAGGATGCCGGAAAATTTTTATCCGCCTGAAACCGGGGGAGGAGCTGACAGAGGACTTTCTGTTTAATAATTCCGAGCCCTGGGTGCCGGCAGCTTTCACCCTCGAAAAAAGTGAAAATATATCTTTTTTAGAATCTCTTCCCCCGGGAAAGGGGAGCAGAGGGGCTGTATGGATACCCGTTTTGCCGGATATGGAAGGCGAAGAGAAACTTGAGTGGCATGGAAAGGATCTAAGGCGTGCTTTTAACGAAGTTGTAACAATAACAGGATGCAGAACCTTTTCAGGAGAGAATATAAGGGAGGGAATCCTGCCCGGAAAAATCTTCTATTCAGCGTTTTTGAGAGGGGGCGTTCAAGGCGGGGTCTGGGTTATAGATACAGTAAGAAGTTTTGTGGAAAACGGCGGAAGGGCAGAGGAATTGTTTAAAAAATGGGAAAACTGAGAACAGTTGCAGCTGTACTCCTTCTTTTATTTATGTCTCAGTTTGTATATGCCCAGGAATCGGGAGTTTCCATCTATGATCTTGCTGTTTCCGCAAAAGCCGTGTTCAGATGGAACCCCGGGATGGAAACCGGTGAATTATCCAAAAGGGGAGATGTTGTCCGTTTTAAGATAGGAATTCCCTTTATCCTCATAAACTATTCAAAAAAGATTGAATCTGTAAAGGTGTTCAGAGGGAAGAACGGAGCTGTTTATATTTCACAAAATGGAGCGGATGCTGTTCTGGATCTGTTCAGGGAAAGAACACCGGCACCGGGTTCCATGGTGGTAAAAGCGATTATTATTGATCCCGGGCACGGTGGAAAAGATCCGGGTGCAATCGGCAGACACGTGGTTAACGGTGAAAAGATAGTCCTGAAGGAGAAGAACCTGGTTCTTGATGTTGCAAGAGATGTGTTTATGCAATTGAAGGCAAAGTATCCTGATAAAGAAATAATAATGACCAGAAACAGTGACAAGTACATAACGCTGGAAGGACGGACCGAGATAGCCAACAGAGTTAAACTGAAGGATAACGAGGCAATGATATTTGTCTCAATACATGCAAATGCTTCTTTAAACTCACGTTCAAAGGGCTTTGAGATATGGTATCTACCCACAGATTACCGGCGTGAGCTTATCGATACTGATTCCCTGGATAAAGATCTTCATGATGTGGCTCCTATCCTGAATTCAATGCTGGAGGAGGAGTTTACTGTTGAAAGCATACTGCTTGCAAAACAGATACAATCAGGGTTGGAGAAGACAGTTGGAGATGTTATACCCGACAGAGGTTTAAAGGAGGAATCCTGGTTTGTCGTTCGAAATGCCAAGATGCCCGCAGTCCTTATTGAGCTGGGATTTGTGACAAACAGGGAAGAAGCTCTGATAATGAGGAAGGATTAATACTTGAAGAAAATCAGTGAAGGGATCTATAATGGGATAAGAAATTTTGTGGATCACTTTGATATAACTATACCGGAGTAACTGATGTTTAAAAACCTTAGCAGACTGACCCTGATTCTTGCCGCAGCGCTTGTGCTGTCACTGGCAGTTTCTGTTTCAGCATATTTTATTATAGATAATGTACATATTACCAGAACTTTCTATTTCCCCGACAGAAGGGGAGGATTGCGGGGGGAAACAAGAAGACTTCCGGATGTGAAGGGGGAAGAGCAGAAGATTGGACAGCTGGTTGAAGAACTTATCCTTGGTCCATTCGATATTGATCATAACTTCCTGATTCCCCGGGACACCCGGTTGTATACCGTCATGCTCAGGGATAAGGATACTGTATATCTCGATTTTTCTCCTGATTTTGTTATATCCGCAGGAACAACATCTCTGAATTATCTGGAGATCGCTTCGGGGATTAAAAAGAATGTCAGATATAATTTCCCGCATATTAGGAAAATTATTATCTCTGTGGATGGTGAACAACTCAGGGTGGAGAGCTGATCAGCTCTAAATTCAAGGAATTTGCCCTGGATGCGTAAAAAAAAAGAAAAATCGTTGACAAAAAGAAAAGGTTACGTATAATTTTAGATAGTGAATGGTAATTTGATTAAAAGGAGCACTGGATGAAACGATTCGGAATTCTTCTGGGTATTATGTTATTTGCAATGAGTTTTTCACTGTTTGCAGTAGAAACTGTTCTGGTAGATTTTAATACACTGACTGCAGATATGGAGGACGGAAATAACAAAGCCACAGTGGTGGATTTTTCCGGCAAGGCAGGTGTTGGCTATACCGACGAAGAAAAAAAATTAATGAAAGCTTCTCTCGCGATTGAGAAGTGGGACGTGGTTCTGAACTCTTCAGCAAGAACTGTTATGAATCAGAAACTTTCTTATACCAAGGAAGCAAAAGTAAATGAAAATGCACAGAAATTTGCCGGTGAAACTGTTATGGGCATCAGGGTTCATTTTCCTGAGGAACCTTTCAACGCGTATGCAATAGTTAAACCGCCTTTTGAGATTCCTGCATACATGAGAAAAACAAAGGATGACGGGACTGAAGATGAAGCTGATAAAAACGGAAGCAAATTTGACGGTTACGGCGTAGTAAAGAACGTTGGTGCGATTAAAAGTATTGCGGTAGATGTATACGGCAGTAACTTCAAGAATGGTCTTGGAATTATTCTAAAAGACCAGTATGGTGAGGAAAGGAATTTATTTCTTGACTATCTGGAATTCAGAGGATGGAGAACTCTCGGATGGGTAAATCCTTCTTACATCAGTGAAGTAAGGAACAGAGAGCTTAAAAAATATCCCCTCTACCCGAGAACCACTCCAATGAGGAAACTTATGGGGTTTGTTATCTACAAAGATGCCTCACAGGATGGCGGTGATGTAATAACTTATATCAAAGATGTTAAACTTACCTATGACCTTGCTATTCTCCCAGGAGTTGATGATATAGATAACGAAGCTCTCTGGGGCATTCTGGATGCACGTGAATCCTCCAGAAGAAATGCAGAGTGGAGAAAACTTGGAGAAGTTCAGGTGCTTAGAGCTCTCGAACAGAGGAAACTGGATCAGTCATCAGATAAAACAAAATAATATCTGGTAGTAACGTTTAGAAAAGATCTATTAACCGTCAGGACTTCCATCCTGACGGTTATTTGTTTGTCCGGCGAAGCGGGCAAATCAGATTTATGCCTGTGCCGTTGATCGGATCAGACCGTTCAGACCGGTGCGGTTAAAAGATTGTATAAATAACAGGCAGATTTCTGTCTGGTTTAGCGGCTGTCTGCCTGTCGCTAAAGAGCTAAAGAGCTAAAAAGCCAAAGAGGTTCAGGGAAAGGAGCTGCATTTGCTCCAAGCTTTGATCCCTCTCAATTAATTCAGTTTGATTGTGATCCCGGTGGTTGCTCTGAAAAGGTAAAGTCCTATTCCGGAATCAGGCATTGTCAAGGGTGCTGAATCCTCATAACCAAAAGAATATATATTGCTGTCCAGGTTTAAAAGCAGTGTTATACTGTTGGATACAGGTACGGAAAAATCTGTTCCGAAAACCAGTGAATTAATAGTATTTGAAGTACTGGTGCCGGAAGAAGTATCCAGATACGTTCTGCTTAGGCTCTGGTAAGCAAAGGAAAGCAATGTTTTAAATGCTATGTTTTTTTGGAATATATCGACTTTAAATGCATATTCGGTAAAACTGTCGTCAATCTCCAACGCACTGCCCTGTTTGGTTACAAAAGATTTTGTCTCCATGCTTACTGAACAAAGTGCATTGGGAATATAGTAACCTATGGTAAGAACGTTCTTTTCCTGAATGTAGTCACCCGTTTTTACAAATCTGGTTCCTATAGAGCTGTCTGCCGTCAGAGAAGCAAAAATTATACCTGGAATCTCTACTCTGACAGAGGTGCTTAATCCGGATTTCATCGTAGTTCCGGCGGTATTGAATATTCCGGTAAATGGTCCCACTCCTAGTTTAAAAAAACTATGTTGATATTCAAAAAGGGTGTTGACTGTGTACCTCAGAACAGGATCGTAAAATAAACCGGCTTTCAACACAATACTGTCAGAAATTCTGTCTTCGCCGTAGATGTTCCCTCCGTAGGCAAAATTTGTTCCGGAAAAAGCAGATACAGTGGATGTCGAATTTTTGTCAAACACAAGATTGCCGGCAGTTATGCTGGAGGTTATCTCAAGAGCAGAAAGCATGGAAGTTATTGCCAGAAGAAGAAGTACGATTAATGATTTTTTCATATTTAAAACTCCGCCTTAATTCCAATAACTCCCTCGAACATATTGGCGGGAGTGAAGGGAAAAAGATTAATGTTTACCATAAAATTCCAGAGAACCCCGGATGTTATGGCACTTATGTACGGTGTCAGCACATAGGTGAATTGATTTGTACTATTGGTCAGATCAAAGGTCACGCTGCTCTCAATTCCCCCTGCAAGGGGAGATTTTTCCAGGTTTCCCAGCATAAAATTTAGATGAACATTGGATGAACCTGCAGTGGCAAGCTGTTCCTGTTCATAGTAGCCGGGCTGCCAGAAAAGTGTAAGAATGATAGAAACCAGATTGAAATTGATCCTGGGTTCAAAAAGAAAGAACAGCCTGTCTATATCAAATGTTTTATCCGGTTCCCAGACAGGAACTCCGATCTGTGCCATAAACTCACCGGTTTCGCCTGCCCGGTAGTTTAACAGGAAACCTCCCCGGTAGAGGCCGTAGGTACCGGTTGGAAAGGTAGCACCTGCAAATGTTTCAAGTTTTAGATGAGGAAAGTTAAACAATACCCTGAAATCTGAAGAAAAAACGTCTGTCAGGTAGCCGTCCTTGTAGAGGTAGCCGGATGCAAGGTAGCTGCCGTCACCCCAGGAAGACTCCATTTTTATTCCTGTTCCGTTTACTGTATAAAGGCCGTCAAACTCATTTTCAGGGAAGTACAAATATCCCCTGTATCTGGTAGCTATCGGGTATGTACCAAAGATACGGGGAAAGTCATCTCCGGAGCAGAATGTTTCCGATTTTCCTATAAAGTAGGTTAAAGAGGTTCCCGCGGAAATTACGTCTCTTAAGATGATTTGTGCTGATTGGAATGAGAGAAATGTCTGGTTGTCAATGTAAGAAGCCAGATCCGCTATAGTGGCGGAATTGTTTGAAGCTGTTTCACTGGAATAGCTTAGATCAGCGCTGTCAAAACCGAGGGAGAGCTTCCCTCCGAGTTTGTAGCCTCCCTTAAGGTCCAGAATAACCTTACCCCTGCTGGTTATTATCGGCAGAGACTCTGAAAAATCTGCTCTGGTAATAACTTCCATTTCCGGAACACTTAAGTCAGCTGAAAAGATATTCAGTGCTGCGGAAAAGAGTATTAAGAAAAGTATTGTTTTCTTCATTTAATATGCTCCCTGATAACAAGTGTATACCGAAATCTGTAAAAATCAAAGTAGATTCCCGTATAATGTATTTAACGGAAAAATATGTCAAAAAGCGCACTATCTTTTTAAAAATATACTTGACTTAGTTTAGGGGATGTATAAAGATTAATGCCATATGAGTGACTATTTAGACCCTAATAATGAAGAATTGTTGAAGGATTTTTACGTTGAAGCTGAATTGCAGGTAGAAGGCCTTGAACAAAATATACTTGTTCTGGAAAACGATCCGGGCAACTCCGATGCAGTGGATGAGATATTCCGTGCTGCCCACACCCTGAAGGGAGCTGCTGCAACTGTTCAGATGAACGAACTTGCTTCCTTTACCCATCTGGTGGAGGATGTTCTGGATGAGATCAGAAGCGGAAATATCAGTATAGATGAAGCTGTAATAGACGTCCTTCTCGGTTCAATTGATGTGATAAAGGCTATGCTGGAAGCACGATCTTCCGGCGGTGTTTATGAAGAAGATATTTCCTCAATAAAAGATGGCCTGAGCCGGATACTGGAAGGTAAGGACGCTTCTACTCCGAAGGTAGAGGAACCTGCGGCAAAAAGTGCTCCGGAGAGTGGAGAAGAAAGCATTGAAGTTTCTGAAGTAACGGATTCTTTAACTGAATACGATATTCTTGAACTGCTGGAATCTGCCGAGAGCGGAGAATCTGTTTACGAAATAAAGGTGTCTTTCAACGAAGATCATCCAATGAACACCGTTGGAGCCGTTCAGGTCTTTGCTGCTCTCAAAGGTTTTGGAATGGTGCTGAAAACTATTCCCGATTTCGATAAACTTTATGATGATATTTTCCTTCCTGAAGTTTTTTACTATATTGCTGCTTCCGAAAGTGTTGAAAGACTCCAAAAGGCAGTTGATATTCCCGGTGCTGTTACCGGAGTAGATATAAAGAAGCTCGAATCTCCTTCGGCGGCTGTTCCTTCTGCTTCTGAAGCAGAAGGAGAGGAGAAAAAGAAACCGGGTAAAACTGAAGAAAAATCTGCAGTACAGGCCCCTCCTTTAGAAAAAACCGGCACCGGGACGAGAACAACGGATCTAAAGAAAAGCAGGAAGGGAAGTTCTGTTCTCAGGGTTGATTCCAAAAGGATAGACAACCTTCTGAATCTGGTAAGTGAAACAGTCATAACAAAAGCTACCTTTAACCAGATAGGCAGCAGGTTTTCGGAAGTTCAGAGAGATTTTTCAAATACCTTAAAGGGGAACAACGAGCTGTTAAGAAAGCTGTTCAGCTCATTTCCCGGATACCTGGAAAAGCTTAATAACGGGGAGCCTCTGAAGGATATCAAAACAGAATTTTTTGATGAGTTCGGTTCTGTTTTTACTATGTGGAGTAATTTTGAAAGTGATTTCAAAAATACAGTCGTGAAATTGCACAGTACTTCTCAGAGTCTGGCCCGGACAACGGGAGAACTGCAGGAAGGGGTAATGGAGATCCGTATGGTCCCAATCAGCCAAATCTTCTCCCGGTTTCCCCGTTTGGTAAGAGATGCTTCAAAAATGCTGAACAAGAAGATCAAACTTGTAATAGAGGGTGAGGAGACGGAACTTGACAAATCCGTGATAGAGGATCTTTTAGATCCGCTTATCCATTGTGTCCGTAATTCAGTTGATCATGGTATTGAATCCCCTGCAGAAAGACAAGCAGCAGGCAAACCGGCGGAAGGGCAGGTTCTGTTAAAAGCAAGCAACGAAGGTAACATGATTGTAATAAATATTGAGGATGACGGAAAGGGTATAGATGTAAAGTCTGTTTACGATAAGGCGGTTGAAAGAGGGGTAATACATCCCAGCAAGATACTCTCTGATATTGAAGCTTTTAATCTTATCTTTGAGCCCGGATTCTCTACGGCAAAGGAAGTAACAGATATTTCAGGCCGGGGAGTAGGGCTGGATGTTGTCAGAAAGCAGATAGAGAAACTTAACGGAAACGTAAGTGTATGGTCCGAAAAAGGGAAGGGGACAAAGCTTACCATAAAGATTCCCTTGACTCTGGCTATAATACAGGGGCTTCTTGTCAGGGTTGGTACTGAGATATATGCAATACCAATAACCTCTGTCATCGACAGCCATAGAATAAAACAGTCCGATATACGGATGATTGATAACTATGAGGTGTTCAACGTGCGGGAAGATGTCGTTTCTCTTATCAGGTTGAACAGGCTTTTTAATATAAGAAAGGATGAGGACGGAGAGTATCATTTTGTAGTTGTTGTCGGCAGTGGTGACAAAAAGATGGGACTTATGGTTGACTCTCTTATCGGTGAGGAGGATGTTGTTATCAAACCGCTTATGGACAAGTTTACGAATTCTCCGGGAATTGCCGGAGCAACAATTTTAGGAGACGGAATGGTTGCTCTTATTATAGATGTAAGTCAGCTTCTTGAGCTGGGATTGAAGAAAGAACGGGAACACAGGCAGCATTTATCTGCCTCAATTGTTTAAAGGACAGGGTTTGGATAAAATGAGCAGCGTAAACGAAGTAATCAATACCACAGAAAAAGAGGTAAAGGATACTGTCGACTTCAAGATGGTAACATTTTCTCTTGCAGGCAAAGATTACAGCATTGATATAATGAAAGTCAAGGAAATCTCCAATGCGAACAGATTTACCTTTGTTCCCAATTCCCTTCCATTTGTTAAAGGTGTTTACAATCTCCGGGGAGATATTATCTCAATAATTGATCTTAGAATTATGTTTAATCTTCCTGTTGCGGAAGTTACTGATAAAAGCCTTGAAAACCTGATTATTCTGAGACTGGATGATTACCAGTTGGGTATATTGGTAGATTCCATAGATAAGGTAGTAGGAATAAATTCTGCCTCTATTCAGCCTCCGCATCCCATATTCGGGGATATAAACATCAAGTTTATCCAGGGAGTTGTAGAGCATGATGAACGTTTATATGTGATTCTGGACGTAGAGAAGATTTTTGGACAGGATGAAGAATTCGAGATGATAACCCCTCCTCAGGAGAGCTATTCTGCTTCTGGTGCTGATTCTCCATTCGGCAGAACAGTTAAAACAGCCGGGGACTCAGGGAATCTTGATTACAGTTTTATTATTGAAAATCTAAAAACTTTTAAAAAATTTACGGTTTCCGGGATAAATAAAGAGTGGTTCGACCGGCGGTTTGCTGAATGGATAAAGCTGAAGGGAAGCAACACTGAAGAACTCCAGCTAAAATCAGAGTCTGATGCGGACCTGTTTTTATCCGGTTTCTTTTCTATTGCAACTGGAAGATTTTGGGATGATACTTTGTTGTCAGCCTTCGAGAAAATACTTCCCGACTTCAGGAAGAATACAGTTTCTGTGTGGAATCCCGGATGCGGGAACGGGTATGAAACCTACTCAGCAGCAGCAGTCCTTTTTAAAAAATATGCCGGTGCAAGCATTAAGATATGGGCAAGCGATAATGATCTTTTAAGTATTTCCAATGCTCCCAATCTGGTATTCAAAAGGGAGAGTCTCCCTGAAATCCTTGAAGAGTACACTACAGAAAGTACAACCGGACTGCAGTTTAATCAGGTTTTGAAGGATGTAATCCTGTTTGAATACCATAATGCAATGCATCCGAATCCATTTATGGAAGTGGATATCATTATTGCAAGGGATTTACTTTCCTTTATGAATACAAATGATCAGGCACATCTGGTTAAGGAATTTGAGGATAAGCTCAGACCCGGAGGCCTTTTGGTAATTGGAAATAATGAGAGAATTAATTCTACCAGGTTTAAATATATAGGTAATAGCCATATAACAGGATACATACATGAATAATAAATTATCTGAAAGTTTAAGGAGTAATTAGATGAGAGTAGAGTATATTAATCCTTTTGTTGAAGCAGCATTCAATGTTCTTAAAGAAGTTTTGACCTCTGATGTGAAAAGAGGGGAATTATACCTTAAATCTACAACCCAGCCGGTAATGGGAGTTGCTGCTCTTGTCGGGCTTGCGGGTAATGTTGAGGGGAGAGTACTCTTTGATATGAGTATAGAAACTGCCCTTGCAATTGCATCAGATATGAACGGAGAGAAGCTTGAACAGATGGATGATCTTGCAAAAGCAACCATTACGGAACTCGCTAATATGATAACTGCACAGGCAGTTACGAAACTTCACGAACTTGGTTTTACCTTTGATCTTACACCTCCGGCTATATTTACCGGTGAGAACATGGAAGTAACCGATAGTGAAGTAGAAGCATTAATAGTTCCCATGGAACTGAGTTATGGTAAAGTTGAGATCAATGTTGCTGTTCGTGAAAGAGTTTAGGAGGATATGAGATGAAGACCAAAATGGATTTTCCCAGTATTAACGAGAGAAAACCTGAAGGAGTTAAAGAGGACGGATCTCCTTACAGAGTACTTGTGGTTGATGACTCGATGTTTGTAACGAAACAGATAAGCCAGATACTTACTTCGGAAGGTTTTGAAGTAGTAGATACCGCATCAGACGGCCTTCAGGGATTGGAAAAGTATAAAGAACTTTATCCGAATATTGATGTTGTTACCATGGATATTACCATGCCCAAGATGGATGGTGTGAGTGCTCTTGAAAAGATAATAGAGTTTGATAAAGAAGCGAAAGTTATAATGATAAGCGCCCTTGGGAAACAGGACTTGGTGAAGAAAGCCCTGCTGATTGGTGCCAAGAACTACATAGTAAAACCTCTGGACCGTGTAAAGGTTCTGGAGCGGATTATCCAAAGTATTAAATAAAGCATTGAGTCAGGGCGGCTAGCTCAGCTGGTTAGAGCACTTGCTCGACATGCAAGGGGTCGGCGGTTCAAATCCGCCGTCGCCCATTCGTTTTTCGTTTCTAATAATGTAGATCCGCGTATTCCACCCATCCGCCTGCTAGAATCAGACTTCTATCGAAGTCGGATATGGTAAAGGGAACTTCCATTCTTTGTTCTCCCGATTCAAAGATAAAAAGGCTTTCCTCGAATTTTGTGGTCAGTCTGGTTTTCTTCCCCTGAAAGGTATTAAACAGATCATTAATTGTCTTTTCACCCAGTTCAACTGCCAGCATCCCATTGTTGAACATGTTCTGCTTGAAAATACGGGCAAAGTTAACAGCTATCACAACGTTGATATCGTTCATCTCCAGCGCCCAGGGGGCGTGTTCTCTCGAAGATCCGCACCCGAAGTTTTCTTTTGTAATAATGGCCTTTTTCCCCTCAATGTCCTTTTCCGGATCAAAGGAATTCAGTTTCAGATCCTCGAGAAGATAGGGTTTTAGTGCTTCCTTTGTAATCTCAGTCAGGTATTTTGCCGGTATGATCTCATCGGTATTTATATCAGCTCTGTCAAGAAACAGGATTTCCCCGTTAAAATTTTTCAAAACGTCTCTCCTTACTGTATTTTATCTTCAGAAGTAATGTATCCGGTTATTGCTGTGGCAGCTGCGCACGCGGGACTCATAAGGTGAATCATCCCACCCTTCCCCATTCGGCCGTTAAAGTTTCTGTTTGTTGTAGAGGCACAGACTTCACCGGAAGCAAGAACGCCGTTACTCATGCCGAGGCATGCTCCGCAGGTAGGATTGGTAACACAAAACCCTGCATCCATAAATATATCGATCAAACCCTCTTTCAGTGCCTGCTTGTAAACCTGAGGAGTTGCAGGTGAAAGAACACCTCTAACATCAGCACTGATCTTTTTACCATTGAGAACCTGAGCGGCTGCTCTGAGGTCTTCTATTCTACCGTTGGTACAGCTTCCAATGTAAACCTGGTCAACCTTGGTTTTCCCCATAGCATCTATAGTTTTGAGCTGGTCCGGCTTGTAGCCAACAGTTGTCAACGGCTTCAGGCTGCTTACATCGTGCGTTAGCTCATCGGTGTATACGGCATCACTGTCGGACTGCCATTTCTGAAAATCTTTCAAAGCCTCCTCCTTGGAAGAATAATCTTCCTTTATAAAATCCCACAGATACTCAACTGTTACCATGTCCGGGTAGCAGACTCCGCTGGTACCACCGGCTTCTATAGCCATATTACAGAGAGTCATTCTCTCCTCCATACTCATTTTGTCGATGACAGGTCCGGTAAACTCGATGATCTTGTTGGTAGCTCCGTTTACTCCAAGTGTGCCGATAATGGAAAGAACAACGTCCTTTGCATAAACACCCTTCTGGAGTTCTCCCGTTACCGTAACCTTTATGGTTTGCGGATAATGAAAAGCACAAACGCCTTTCAGGATCCCAACTTCCAGGTCAGTTGTTCCAACTCCGGCTGCAAAGGCACCGAAAGCCCCGTGTGTACAGGTATGGGAATCCCCCATGATGATCGTGTATCCGGGGCGGACAAAACCTTTCTCAGGGAAGAGGGCATGGCATACACCGTTTCGGCCTATATCAAAGAAGTCCTTGATATTCTGTCTTCTTGCCCACTCTCTAATCAGTTTACCCTGTTCAGCAGTCTTTGAATCCTTGGCAGGAGTCACGTGGTCGATAACCGCCTTGATTTTGCCGGGATCAAACACTCTGTCCTTTCCTCTGCTTACAAGGTCATTAATTGCAACAGGTGTAGTTATCTCGTGGCAGAACACCGCATCGAGTTTGATAACATGAATATCACCCGAAGGGGTGTCCACATGATGTGCGTCAAATATTTTTTCGGCTATAGTCTTGCCCATTTACATCTCCTTACAAAAATATTCTGGATGGTGTTATTATCCAGATTGCTTTTAAAACTTTGTGCCCCGTATTTTTTAGTAGATGGGGAATATCGGAAGAGAAGGAAATGGAGTCTCCCTTTTTAAGAGCATAACTCTTTGTTCCGTACACTATTTCTCCAGTCCCCTCTATAATTACGCCAATCTCGTATCCCGGATGACCGTACTCCAGTCTTCCTTTTTCTCCCCCCGGTTCAATATCTATCTCCATGGTTTCTATGGTTTGCTTGTCGCCGGTTATGGATGCAAGATGTCTGTATACCACTTTGTCCAGGGAAAGAATATCCGTATCTTCGGAGCTGATGACAGTTAAAGTTTTGTTTTTTTTATGATCCCTGAAAAGAAATTCAAGATCGATATCCAGTGCTTCGGCAATGGAAAGCAGCGTATCCACCGAAGGAGATACTTTATTGCGTTCTATCTGGGAAATAAGACTTTCGCTTACCCCTGCTGCTGCGGCTACCTCTTTCAGAGTAGCCCCTCTTCTCTCTCTGACAAGATGAATCTTGTCTCCAAAGTGATACTTTTCTCTGGTATTTAACAATACTAAAGCTCCTTAAGTATGTATAAAGAAAAATGGTAGTAATGTAAAGAAAGAAATGCTTAAAAAACCAAAAAGAATAAAAATTACTACTGTTAAGAGTATAACTCTGGTAGTAGAATAGGGTACAGTACTTTAAAGAGGTGAGCATTGACAAATAACGATATCTTAAAAAAGCTTAGAATTGCGCTGAATCTACAAGAAGAGGACATCATGGAGATACTTTCTTATGTAGATTTCAAGTTGTCTCACTCGGAATTGAGAGCACTATTCCGGAACCCGGAGCATAGAAACTACAAGGAGTGCGGAGATCAAATCTTAAGGAAGTTTCTTGATGGTTTGATTATAAAAAACCGGGGTCGAAGAAAGAAAAAAAAGGTTCTGGTGCCGAAGAACTCTCCGTTTTACAAAAAAGAAGACTCCGGCAGAAAGGGGTGACTGGCGTAACCAGGGAACTTACCGGGCTACCCCTTTAATCCGGTTATTGCAAT
>QNBL01000031.1 GCA_003641695.1 Spirochaetota bacterium | reverse complement strand
ATATTTTAAACTTTTTTAACAGCTGGATCCGGGTAGTTGATTCAGAAGGCTGGCTTAAAGAACGGCAGCATTATTGGTTTGAGACCCGGGACTGGGCAGGAATGCTGCAGTAGTATGATTCAGTGCCGGCATAATTATCTACTTGATAGTATACTGCTTGTACTGTTGGCAGGATTTTTTATCTGGATACTCTACAGGTTGAAACTGGGATTGGGATATACCTGGAACTGGAAGGTTATCCCCCAGTTTTTCCTCAGCATCCATGAGGGAAGGTTGCAGCTCAATGTTTTAACTCTGGGTTTTCTTACAACAATTAGATTAAGTCTCTGGGTAGTGCTGTTTTCTGTTTTTATCGGTACGCTTGCAGGTATTCTCGGTTCAGGGAAATCTGTATTATTCAGGCTTCTTGTAAGGGTTTATGTCGAGTTTACCCGTAATACTCCTCCGCTGGTACTCATTTTTATATTTTATTTTTTTATTGGAAGCCAGCTTATGCAGGTAATGGGGGTTGAGGACTGGGTACGATATTCACCTCCATGGGTGAAGGATGTCATCAAGATTTTGTTTTCTACTCCCGCCCGACTTCCGGAGTTCCTTTCCGCAGTGCTGACACTTTCATTGTATGAAGGTGCCTATATAACAGAAATTGTGAGAGGGGGGCTGTTATCCATTCCGAAAGGCCAGTTTGAAGCTTCTTATGCTTTGGGGCTTTCTAAAACAGATACCTATGTGTTTGTTGTTCTGCCGCAGGTTTTTAAAAATATCCTCCCGTCTCTCACAAGTCAGGCTATTTCTGTTATCAAGGACTCATCGATTGTTTCCATTATTTCCATACAGGAGCTTACCTTTCAGGGGATGGAGCTGATGGCATCCACCTATCTCATCTTTGAAATGTGGATTACGATAACGGCCCTCTACTTTATTTTAACCTTTACGCTTTCACATCTTGCCGGCAGGCTGGAAAAACGGCTGATTCGATAGAATTAAACGGCATAGAGGGTCCTGGAAACTTCCCGGAAGCTCTGTACTGCAGGGGATGCAAGGAGCCTTTTCGAAGTACAGATTCCCACGGTATAGGGCTGCATCTTCGGGGCTGAGGTTATGGTAATAATGTCTTCTTTCATGGGACTTTTATCAATAACCAGTTTAGGAACAATCCCGACTCCAAAACCCAAAGCAACCATGGCAATTATTGCCTCGTTTCCTGAAACACTTGCATAAATCTCCGGTGTTATATGCATATGATGAAACCAGGCATTCATCATATGGCGGGAGACCCCTTTGTCTGGAAGAATGAAGGGAGTTCCTTCCCAATTAATAGGCTGCTTTGATACTGTTTCGTAAACGCTTCCAGGGTGTCTCGGTGCAATAAAATACAAGGGGGTTTCTATAAGGGGGAGAAATGCAAGCGAGTCGGGGAAAATATTCGGTTTTGCGGCAATGGTGATATCAACTTTCCCGTTTTGTACCTGTTCAATTGCCCCGGACGCCGATCCTGTTTGAAGTTCAATTCTGACCCTGGGATATTTTTGACGAAATTTTTTAAGGATATCTGCAAGAATGGTATAACTTGCGGTAACCGATGCGTAAATCCGTATCAAGCCGCTGAGTTCTTCTTCCGATTTGCGGAACTGATTCATAAGGTTTCTGTGGGAATCGATAACCTGTTTTGCAAATTTCTCGAAAGCTTTCCCCTCTTCGGTTATGGTTACCGTCCTGTTATCCCTGAGAAACAAAACCTTTCCGCATTCATCTTCCAGCCGGCGGATACTTCTGGAAAGAGCTGAAGGGGAGATATTCATTTCCCTGCTTGTTTTGGCAAAATGGAGCGTTCCGGCAAGGTGTATGAAAAGCTGCAATTCGTGAATATCCATACTTACTCCTTATTGTTGCATTATAAGCAATAGTATATACTGAATAAATCACTTTACGCAACAAAATAAATTCAGTAGTATAGTAAAAAATCGCAAAGGAAGGTAAGTATGGATTTTAATTCTCAGGTATTTACAAAAGAACTCATACATCTCTCAGGAAGATCTGAATACATTGTACGGGGAGGCAGACATCTGTTCCCGCTCCTGCCAAAAGCTTTTAACGGTGTTAAGCAGATCGGTTTCATCGGCTGGGGATCCCAGGGGCCGGCACAGTCTCAAAATCTTCGGGACTCTCTGGAAGGAACGGATATAGTTGTTAAAGTGGGATTGCGGGAGGGGTCGTCCTCTTTTGCCAAGGCCAGGGAAGCAGGGTTTTCTGAAGAAAATGGGACTTTAGGTGAAATGTACGAGGTTATCCGTACTTCAGATATTGTTATCCTTCTTATTTCAGATGCAGCGCAGGCTTCTCTTTACGGGAAAGTATTTGAGGCCATGAAAAAAGGTGCGACCCTTGGTCTTTCTCATGGATTTCTTGTCGGATATCTTCAAAGTATCGGCGAAACATTCCCTTCAGATATAAATGTTATCGGCGTTTGTCCTAAAGGTATGGGCCCTTCGGTACGGAGACTTTATGTCCAGGGTAAAGAGGTAGACGGGGCGGGTATTAATTGCAGTTTTGCTATTGAACAGGATATTGATGGAAGAGCAACTGATTTTGCTCTTGGGTGGGCTGTTGGAATCGGAGCTCCATTTTCCTTTCTTACTTCACTGGAAATGGAATACCGGTCTGATATATTCGGTGAACGGGGTATTCTTCTTGGCGCTGTTCACGGGATTGTTGAAAGTCTGTACAGAAAATACTCCTGCGAAGAGGGGATGGATGAGAAGGAAGCGTTCAAACAGACTGTTGAATCTGTTACCGGACCGATTTCAAAGATAATTTCAAAAGAGGGGATGCTGGCAGTGTATAACAGGTTCTCCGGAAAGGATAAGGAAACCTTCGAGAAGGCGTATGCTTCATCGTATCATCCGGCCTTTGAAATTCTCCTGGAAATTTACGAGGAAGTTGCTTCCGGCAATGAAATACGCTCGGTGATAATGGCTGGAGAAAGAATGAAACGGTATCCCTTTAATACCATAGATAATACAAGGATGTGGAAGATAGGGATGGAGGTAAGAGCAGCACGGGTTGAAGAAGAGATCCCCCTGAATCCCTTTACTGCAGGCGTGTACTGTGCTGTGATGATGGCCCAGATAGATGTTTTAACAGAAAAAGGGCACGAATATTCGGAAATAGTGAACGAATCTCTCATTGAAGCGGTTGATTCTCTTAATCCCTACATGCATTACAAGGGTGTTTCCTACATGGTGGACAACTGTTCTACTACAGCAAGACTTGGTTCACGGAAATGGGCTCCCCGGTTTGATTACATTCTTTCACAGCTTGCCTATCCCAGGGCGAATTCCGGAGAAACCATTGATATGGATTTGGTCAAGAAATTTGTACAGCATCCGGTTCATGAAAGCATTGCAGTGCTTGCACAATTAAGACCTTCTGTTGATATTTTTCTTGGAGAATAACTGATTTTAATAATGAAATAAAAAAGGGCTGCCTTTTGTTAAAGGCAGCCTTAACTTGAGGTGCTCCTGTTTTCAGAAGTTAAGCAGACTCAGGTTTGATTTTTTTTGTTCCCGCCGTAAAGATTGGCAACAGCCACTATAGAAGTAAACGTAATGAGAATAAAAGCAATTGCATTTATTACCGGAGTTGATCCGTCCCGTACCTGCAGATACAAATTTATAGGCAGCGTTTGATCTGATCCTACAAGAAACAATGTCGTATTGAAATTCTCAAATGACATGAGAAAGGCGATGGCTGCAGCACCTACTATCGAGGGGCGGAGATATTTAAGGGTTATAAATCTGAGAACCTCTAGTTTATTTGCACCGAGATTGTAGGCGGCTTCTTCAAGTGTCCGGTCAAACTTTTTCAGGCGGGCAGAGATAGTCATCGTTGTAATGGTTGTAATAAAGGAGAATTGACCGAATACAACCAGCCAGTACCCGGGTGCCAGAAACCTCATGTCGAGTCCGAGTTTGTCTTCGAAAAATAATCCTACTGCATTGGTAAACAGGAGTATTGAAATACCAAGAATAACTCCGGGAATAACAAGCGGAGCGAGCATGAGGAAGTAGAATGCCTGCTTGAATTTAAAATCTTCATGTTCAAAAAGGAAAGCTGCCATGGTGCCCACAAGAGTTGACAGAGCAGATACAGCTACAGCAACACGGATTGAGGTAAAAATACTACGCAGATTGGAATCGTCGTGGAAAATACCAATCTTGTCAGGTCCCCTGCCGAAGAACCAGTCAAGGGTAAATCCTTTCCAGGGCAAGGAGGGGAACATGGAATTGTTAAAAGCCAGTATCATGGTTATGAGTAATGGTGAAAAAAGAAAAATGAAGAAAACTGCAATAAAAAGTCTGTATGCAGTAGTATAGGCTCTTGAATTCGGTAGTGTGCGTATCATTTTACTACCTCCTTGAAATCCTGCCTTGTCACCTTAAGGGCTACAAATATTATTAATGAAGAGAGAAGGAGCAGAAGGAACCCGAATGCCGCTCCCTGGTTCCAGTTAAAGTATATAATCATTGAGTTGTATATCTGTTCGGTAAACCATAAAGCATTTTTACCTCCCATAAGTTTCGGAGTAAGATAGGAGCCAAGTACAAGCATAAATACAATGATACTGCCGGACATAATACCGGGAGTAACGTAGGGGATAATTATTTTACGCCATATGGTAGTTTTCTTTGCACCAAGGTCGTACGCTGCTTCTATTAATGCGTCATCAAGACTTTCCATAACACCGATTATGGGAACAATCATGAAAAGCATGGAAGTATACACCAGCCCCATAACCATTGTTATATCGTTATAGAGCATTTCATGGGGAACTTTGAATATTCCAATTTTGAGGAGAAACTTGTTAATAACACCGCTTTCACGAAGAAGAATTATCCATCCGTACACTCTTATCAGCTCACTAACCCAGAAAGGAATAAGTACAAGGATTGTCAGAAACCCTTGAGACTTTATTTTTGCAATTTTTGTTATGTAAAAGGTAACGGGAAGGGAAATAACAAGCACAATAAAGGTTACGAATATTGAATACAAGGCTGTACGGGCAAAGGTTCTCCAGTAGATGGGCTCTTTGAAGAATTCACCGTAGTTCTCCAGGGTAAATCCTGACTTCCCGTAGAAATCGGTACCGGTAAAGGACATCTTTAACAGTTCCAGATGCGGAAATACTATCAGCAGAAAGAGCCAAAGGGCTACCGGGATAAAGAATATAATAAAGCTCCATCTGATTTTGTGTGGTTTAGAGTTCTTCATAAATTTTCTCTTCTGATTTTTTAAAACATACTGCGGATTCGGGATACCATCCCACTCTTATTTTATCCTTGGCTTTTATATAGTCAAACTGATGATTCTGGGGAAGAGCGACGATCAATTCCTGTTTGGAATTCTCCGGAACAACGAGAAGTCTGCTGTTCCCGCCGTCAAAAAGTATGGCTTTAACATCGGCGTTCAGTTCATTTATCGCCTTGTTGCCTTGACTTGGATTAATGATCATCGCTTCCGGTCTGACATACATTTCAAATGTGCCCTGATCCTGCAGATCAAAGGGTTCGGAAAGTAAAAACTGTCCTCCCTCAGGAGTTGTAGCATAAAAGTTTCCGCTTTCGTCTTTTTTCAGGCCTACAATGAATTTGTTATTGTTTCCGACGAATTGAGCAACAAAGGAAGATGCCGGGTTGCTGTATAAATTCTGCGGCGTATCGAGCTGCTCGAAATGCCCTGAATTCATTACAGCCACATAGTCACTCATGACCATAGCCTCTGACTGGTCGTGAGTGATATATACGAAAGTAGTTCCTACTTCGACCTGGAGTTTTTTTAATTCAACCTTCATATGTTCCCGGAGTTTTGCATCCAAAGCACCCAGAGGCTCGTCGAGCAGCAGTACGGTTGGGTCCAGAACCAGAGCTCGTGCAATGGCGATGCGCTGCTTCTGCCCTCCTGAAAGTTGATTTATCTGCTTTTTTCCGTATCCGGGCAAACCCACTCTTTCAAGCATGACATTGACCTTTTTATCAACTTCCGGTCCTTTTTCCCCCCTTCGGCGTAGTCCAAAGGCTATATTTTCGAAGACATTCATCATGGGGAACAGTGCCAGATTCTGGAAAACCAGATTAACGGGTCTTTTATTCGGCTCAACCTCGAGAACATTTTTTTCCCGTATCTCAATTATTCCGCTGGTGGGTTTATGAAAACCGGCAATCATTCTTAAAAGAGTCGTTTTCCCGCATCCTGAAGGTCCCAGAATCGAAAAGAATTTACCGTCTTCAACCTCAAAGCTGATATTGTTAACTGCCGTAAAATCTCCGAATTTTTTTGTTAAGTTTTTTACAGATAAAGCGATCTGCATCTGAAGTACCATCCTGTTATTTATTGTGTATAAAAAGAGCAGGCAGTGTTACCTGCCTGCCTGCCTGTCTGAAAAGAATCTATTTTGCTGCTTTTATCTTATCGAGTACTTTCCCTTCCATTTCTTCAAGTCCCGGAGGTACAGTAGGATACCAGTGAATCTTTGCAAGTACTTCAGGGGGAAGACCGCGCTTGAAGTTTTCTGAGATTTCGGGATCAAGATACTTAACGGCATCTTTTGATGCAGTTCCGTATTTTTCAGAATTGGTAAATACAGCTGCATTTTCGGGTCTCAGGATAAAGTTAATCCACTTGTAAGCACCTTCAACATTTTCTGATTTTGCAGGAATAGCAAAGGTATCAACCCATGCAAGAGCACCGCTTTCAGGAGCAACATAGTCAATGTCCGGATTTTCTGCATGGAGTTTCCAACCAGCCTGTTCCCAGGCCATTGCTGCCCAAATTTCTTCGGAGCGGAGTGATTCCAGGAGCTGATCACCATTATCCCAGTAGTTCCTTACAACAGGCTTTGCCGCAATAAGTTTGTCTGCAATATCGTTAAGGAATTTCTGATAACCTTCCTTGTCACTGTAGAGAGCAAAGGGATCATAGCCGAACGCATATCCCATACCAATCAGGGTTGGTCTTTTAAGCCGGTACGATACTCTTCCCTTGTATTTGGGGTCGAGAAGATCCCTGTAGTCCTTTACATCCGGAGCTTTTGCCTTGTTAACAACGAGTCCTGATGTTCCGTAAACGTGGGGAACGGCGTAGGATTTACCATCTACAAGGGTATTCTTTTTTACTGCAGCAAGGAGTGAGGGATCGAGCTGATCGGTATTAACCTTTGAATAATCAATCGGCTGATAGATGTGGTACTGTGAAACTACAGAAGAGATTCTGTCCTGTGAAGGCTGCGCAAGATCAAAACCGCCTCCCCGGGTTGCTCTTAATTTAGAGATCATCTCTTCGTTGTTGCTTAAAGTAACTTCTACTTTAATGCCGGTCTCTTCTTCGAATTTCTTAATCAGTGAATCAGGAGCATATCCTGACCAGGTAATTAATCGTAGTACGTTGTTTTCCGGTTGTGCAGGAGCTGCTGCTTTTGATTCACTTTTACCGTTTGCAAAAGCAATTCCTGTCATAAGAACAACCAGAGTCAAAAGGATTATTAAGCCTTTTTTCATTTTTCGCGTCCTCCATATATAATTTTAAGTATATAATACTATATTTTTTTGGAAAAAGCACTATTAAAATCAAAAAAAAATGAAAAAAAATAAAAAAGAAAAAAAGCAATCAGCAGGTAAAATCTTTATTGACTTCAATATATAGAAGTATCATAATACGCCATTACTGCATTATAAGGAGACTGAAGGTGAAATTTCTTATTAGTGACGGCTATTCCAGGGCCAGCCGGGACAAGCTGGAAGAAGCTGGTATGAGTTTTGCATGGAAGCTGTATGCCGATATGCTTCTCAAGTACTTTCCTGATGCCGAGTATGAGGTTTTTTTTCCATCCGATACCAATGTGGAGGATTTTCCGGGAAAGAGTGAGCTTGAAAAGTACGCAGGAATAATATGGACCGGATCGGATCTGGACATTAATGAAACCCATATCCCCACAAACGCCGGGCAAATTACGGTGGCGGAGCTGGCTTATGAGGTTGGTGTTCCCCAATGGGGGAGCTGCTGGGGTATCCAGATGGCTGCTGTTGCTGCCGGAGGAACGGTCATCAGGAATGTCAAGGGAAGAGAGATGGGGATCGGGCGTAAGATAACCAAGACAGAAGAGGGGAAAAAGCATCCCATGCTTGAAGGCAAGGGAGATATCTTTTACGCGTTTGAAAGTCACTACGATATTGTGGATAAACTCCCCGATGGAGCGGTTGTTCTGGCTGTAAATCCTTTTTCCGGAATACAGGCAATGGTTGTGGAACATAAAAATGGTGTCTACTGGGCAAGCCAGTATCATCCCGAGTACAACCTGCACGAAATAGCCCGTTTGACAACAGCCAGGGAGAAACTCCTTATAGAACAGGGTTTTTTCAAGGACCATGAAGCTATGCAGCGTTATGTTGACAAGATGGAAGAACTGTACAAAGATCCTTCAAGAACGGACCTTGCATGGCAGCTTGGTATAGACGAAGATATTATTGATGATACCATAAGGCAAACTGATTTTAGAAACTGGATAAAATTTGTAAAGAACAGATAACAGCACTTTGTGTGCTGGTATCTGTCTCAAGGAGGCATAACTATTATGAAGATTGAAGGTATTAGCAGGTTTTCTTTTCCGACCAATGTTGTATTCGGCCCCGGAGCAATTAAAGAACTTCCGGGAATATTGGGCGAGCTGGGAGTAGAGAAACCGTTTATCGTAACTGACCCGGGATTCAAGGGTACAGATTCTTTCAAGAGCATTGTGAGTGTTCTGGAAGCAAGCGGTGTCTCCTATTCGGTCTATACCGATGTGAATCCCAATCCCCATGACACGGATGTGGAGAAGGGTGCCGGGGAATATAGAAAGGACGGCTGTGATGGCGTGGTCGCCGTTGGAGGCGGAAGCCCGATGGATGCTGCAAAAGCCCTTGCCGTTTTAGCAGGACAGGGGGGGGTAGTAGCCGATTACGATGCCCAGAAAAGTGATGTCCGGCCTATATCCGGTCCTGTGCCGCCTATCGTTACGGTTCCTACAACTTCAGGCACCGGAAGTGAAGTCGGGAAGTGTTCGGTTATTACCTCTACGTCCCAGGGCCGGAAGATTTTTATGTGCAGCCCTCATATGATGGCCACGTATGCAGTGCTTGATCCTCAGCTTGTCGTTACCCTTCCTGCACATCTAACCGCTTTTACAGGAATGGATGCTCTTACCCATAACATAGAATCTTTGACTGCACCGATTTTTCATCCAATGTGTGATGCCATTGCGGTTAAGGGTATTGAGCTTGCAGTGGAGTATCTGGAAGAGGCTGTAAAGAATCCCTCCAGCATTCAGGCACGGGGATATATGATGATAAGTGCCATGATGGGTGCGGTGGCTTTCCAGAAGGATCTTGGTACTGCCCACTCCATGTCCCACGCTCTTTCCGCTGTTTTTGGACTACAGCATGGCCTTGCCAATGCTGTTTGTCTCCCTGTTGTAATGAACTACAACAAAGAAGTCTCAAAAAAAGAATATGCTCTGGTTGCACGGGCTTTCGGTATTGATATTTTCAAAATGGATGAGCTTGAGGCAGCTGAAAAAGCTATTGCAGAGGTTGCAGCACTGAATAAAAGAATCGGTATTCCCTCTTCGTTGAAAGAGGCAGGTGTTACAGAGGATAAACTGAGAGAGGTTGCCGACAAAGCATATCTCGATCCGTGTCATATGACAAATTCCAGACCATGTACAAAGGAAGATCTCTACGATCTGCTTGTTCAGGCATACAAGGGGGAATACTAATGCCGGGGGGATATACGGGAAAGATTTTAAGGATAAACCTTACAGACAAATCAGAAACTATTGAGAATCCGGACAGTGATTTCTACCGCACCTATCTCGGCGGCGGCGGATTCGGTACCTATTATCTGTTGAAAGAGACAAAGGCGGATACTGATCCCCTTTCTCCGGAAAATGTAATCACCATTGCTCCGGGTATTACTACCGGTTCTGCTGTAAGCGGTGTGAGCAGGTGCAGTTTGACTGCCCTCTCCCCCGAAACCGGCGGGATCGGTGATTCCCAGGCGGGAGGAAGTTTTGGTCCGTATCTAAAAAGAGCCGGCTGGGATGCTGTTATTATAACAGGGAAAGCCTCGGCTTTTTCCTATATTTACATCGAGGATGATAAGGTGAGTATCCTTGATGCTTCACCTGTTAAGGGGAAATCCATTCTTGAAGCACGGGATCTATTTGAGGAAATGTATGGTAAAAAGGGCGTTTCTGTTATGCAGTGCGGACCTGCAGGGGAAAGAATGGTCAAATATGCCTCGGTTTCCAGTGATCTTCATGATGCTTACGGGAGAACCGGAATGGGTGCAGTATTCGGCAGCAAAAACCTCAGAGCTGTAGTAGTAAAAGGAACCGGCCAGGTTGCCTTCGATAATCCGGAAGGACTTAAAAAACTGGCTCAAAGTGCAATAAAGAACATTCCCAATTCCGGTTTTGTTTCCACAATCAAGGATCATGGAACAGAAGGAATTGTTATCGGAAATGCGGAAGCGGGGAATTTGTGTACGCACAACTATTCTACCGGATTTCACAAAGACTATGCAAAACTTGACAGAAGCACCTGGGATGATTCTTTTAAAGGTAAAGGTACCACCTGTTACGGCTGTGCTGTAGGCTGCCGGAAGACAGTAAAAGCTGAAACCCCCTACAAGGTTACTGACAGACTTGGCGGACCCGAGTTTGAAACGATCGGTCTGCTGGGTCCGAATCTGGATATTACAGACCCCGTTGCTGTTGCCAAGGTCAATGAACTCTGCAATACCTATGGAGTTGATACAATTACCTTTGGAGGCATTGCCTCGTATCTGGCCGAGGGTGTGGAAAAGGGT
Source organism: Spirochaetota bacterium (assembly GCA_003641695.1). Lineage (GTDB taxonomy): Bacteria > Spirochaetota > Spirochaetia > B11-G9 > B11-G9 > B11-G9. The sequence continues at coordinate 3,030 of QNBL01000031.1, read as the reverse complement.
GTTATTACCGATGAGCAGCTTGGATACAAGGGATACGGATTCGGTAATCCGGACGGGATAATCTGGCTTATAGAGCAGATCGGAAAACGGGAAGGAATAGGGGATATTCTGGCAGAAGGGTTTGAAGCCGCAATAAAGCATTTCGGTGAGGAGACCAGGAAATATGCTGTCCATGTGAAAGGGCACGGGTTTGCCGTACACATGCCTCAGGTAAAACCCTCTCTTGCTCTTATGTACGCCGTTGTCCCCATAGGGGCTGATCATATGTCCAGCGAGCATGACTGGCTTATGACAGATGACGGAGAAGCAAACAGGGGGCTTGGAATACTTGCCAGTGATGATGCCGCTTCCACCGGAACCAACAAGGTAAGGATGGCTGTCTATTCCCAGTACTACTACTCCATACTTGATGCACTGAACCTCTGTATGTTCTGTTGGGGAGCAGGGAGTTTATACACCTATCCTGAACTTGAGGAGCTTGTTAAGTATTCCACCGGTATGGATATGACTTTCTTTGAACTTATGAAGGCGGGGGAACGAAAGATAACCATGATGCGGCTTTTAAACTTGAGGCGCGGATTCACAGATAAGGAAGACAACCTGCCGGTGAAGATGTTTGAGCCTCTTTCCGACGGTCCAACCAAGGGGCGTTCGGTGGATAAAAAAGCTTTTGAGAATATGAAAAAACAGTACTACAGCTTCATGGGTTGGGATGAAAAGGGAGTTCCGACTGCAGGTAAAGTTGCCGAACTCGGTCTTGAGTGGGCTGTATAATCACGTCTGGGCGGAATAGAATTGTGCAACAGTAGCCTGAAGCATTTCTGGCTGGTTTGAAACTATTCCGTCCACTCCAAGTTTCAGGAGTTTCTCTGCATCCGTCGGATCATCTTCTACCCATGCTATTATACCGTACTTCTTTTTCTGTTTCTGGGTTCTTACCATTTTCCTTGTAACCTGTGCCTTGTCCGGTTTTAGAATGTCAGGCTGCGCAATATACTTGCCTCCTCCCCTTTGTAATATGAACGGAACTTTTGGGTGAACTGCGTATATTACCGCAGTAGGAAGAGAAGGATCATATTTTTTAACTCCCTTTATTGCAAAGGGGTTGAAGGATGAAACTATAACCCTCTCTTCGAGCCCAAACTTTTTAATAAGTTCAATAGCCTTTTTCTCCATGATCCCGTATTTTCTCCGGTGATGTTTAATCTCGATGTCGTAATAAACGCTGTTACCCATGAGTTCAAAAACCTCTTCAAGGGAGGGGACCCGTTCCCCTTTGAAATCCGGAGAGAATAAAGCACCTGCGTCAAGGTCTTTTACCTCGTTATAATCGAGATCTTCCACCAGCGCGTCTACTCCTGTGGTCCTTAAGGTATTAAAGTCGTGCATAACAACCAGTTCACCGGATTTGCACATGTGGATATCAAGTTCGACTCCGGGGATATTGTTTTCCAAAATACCCCGAAATGCGGCAAGAGTATTTTCCGGATATGCTTTGGAGCATCCCCGGTGGCCAAATAAAAGAGGCTTTTCTGCAAAAGGGAATATATTCATAATGGACCTAAGTTACTGAATTTCCTATACTTAGTCTACTATGAATTTTAAAAAACATGTTTTTATTTTTAACGTGATAGCATCGGTCTATAACTGGTTTTTCAGTGGGCAATATTCACGGTACTCGCACGTATTGTCGGAAAATATTCACCTTATTCAACTTGAAAACAACGACAGGGTTCTTGATATCGGGTGCGGGACGGGAGCTTTTACAAAAGCCTGGGAAGATATGGGTTTCGATGTTACAGGAGTTGATAGTGCATCGAGGATGGTTGCTCTGGGAGTAAAACGGGGATTGAAATGCAGTCAGGGGAATGCTCTTGAGGGGCTGTCCTTTCCCGACGGAAGTTTTAAACTTGTTGTCTTTTCCTATGTTGCCCATGGTCTGGACAGGGAGAAGAGAATCAGGCTTTACAGGGAGGCGGCACGGCTTACCTCTTTTAAAGTACTTATTCACGATTATGGAACTGAACGGAGTCTTGGTACCGATAGTATCGAATTTCTTGAGGGCGGCGGTTACTTTGAGTTTATACAGTCAGGTATGGATGAAATGAGGGAGTTTTTCTCCAGGGTTGAAGTTTACCAGGTTGACAGGAACGCCTGCTGGTATCTGTGTACCCCGTAACTTTGTTTTTCATACCGGAAAATTGATTTCCCAGCTGACTCCCCTTTTCCCGGAATAACTTATCTCTCCCTTGAGCTGATTTTCGACTATTGAAAATATCAGTTGCATACCCAGACTTTCAGCGGTCCCTGGATCGTAATTATCCGGTAAACCGGTCCCGTTGTCACTCAGCCGGAGAGAGATCAATCCTTTTCCCGCTTTGCAGAGAGAAATGCTTATCTCTCCATCCGAATCTCCGGGAAATGCATGCTTGAAGGTGTTCGCCAGTATTTCGTTCAGGACAATGCCCAGGGGGATGGCTGTCTCGAGTGGTACTGTAATTTCTTCCAGATCGGTTTTAATGAGTATGTTAGCGGAAGTGGCTGCATAACTGCTCTGTAAGGAATTCACTATATCTTTCACGTAATCGTCGAGATGGATGGAGTAGAGGGATTCGGACTGATACAGTTTTTCGTGAACCAGTGCCATTGAGTGGATTCTGTCTTTCATCTCTTCGAAGACTTCACTTACCTTCCGGTCTTTAGTATATGATGCTTTCAGGGTAAGAAGAGATCCAATCATCTGCATGTTGTTCTTTGTACGGTGGTAGAGTTCTTTGAGCAGGATTTTCTTTTCTTCTATGGCATATATTAATGATTTTTCTGTTTCCTTAAGTCTGGTTATGTCCATGAAACTGACAATAACCTGGCTGAAATCTTCTTTCTTTTCGGGGAACCGTATGTTCAGGAGCAGGGTCAAAGGAATTCCCCGAAGGGTATGATATTTCAGTTCCGAGACGAACCCGGGTTCCCCTTTCCATAGCGCAACAACCTCTTCCTTCACAACATCAAGCTGGCTTGGGTCAAAAAACT
>QNBL01000030.1 GCA_003641695.1 Spirochaetota bacterium | reverse complement strand
CGTTTCTCATTATCAGCAGCAGAGTCAACATTCTTCAGCGATTCCTCCAGGGCAGCTTTCAATACCTTTCCCTTTGATTCATCATCCATATCAGGATCTTTGGTAACAAGCTCAAGAACTGCATGTTTATCTTCAATTCGCCCGTTTTCAAGAATGGCGATCAGGGAACCTGTATAATCTGCATCCAGTTTCTTTAATGCTGCAACCGCTTTTTCCGTAATTTCTGAAGAATACTTTAAGGCGCCTGTGCTGAAAAGAACACTAAAAGAGGAGGATCTGCCCAGTTTTCCCAAAGCATTAACCATTTCCATAACAAGCTGTTCCTGAAACTCCTCACCGTTCCGTTTCTTATCGTTTACACCCTTCAGCCAACTGTTTAACTTATCGACTATCGCCGGGGAGACATCCATTGCCCCCAAAGACGAGATAATCTCCGTCTTTAACTGGAGCTGACCACTTTCTTCAAAAAGACTCCACAAAATCCCGGCAGTATCTCCGCATCCTTTAAGCCCTGCCAGTCTGACGGTAAGAAGGGTTAATTCAACGGCAGCCGAGTCATCGTAAAGAGTGAAGTAATTATCCTTCACAAACCTGGCAGCTTGCAGATACAGAGGACACATATCATTTCCGTTTATCTTTGCAGAATCCTGAAGCACCTGAATCTTGGTTGAAAGACTTCCCCGGGCAAAGCTTTTCATGTAAGCATTCAGCATTGAACCAGCATCCTGGGAATGTGCAGCCATTGAGACAAGAAAGAATGCCGAAATAACAAATAATTTCTTTATCCCCATCGACTACCACCCCTCAGGAACAGAGCCCGCATTCCGTCTTCCTTTTGAATCTCTTTCGCCGAAAATATTGTAAACATAGGCCAATATTCTGTTTGTCATTCTTTTTGACGGCGGAACAGCCTGGATATGGATAACCGAAGCATTCTTCCTCTGATGAAAGTTTACCCCTTTTACTACTCCGTTCATGATAATAGTGGAATCTGAAAGTTTGAACTGAAGTTTGACCGAAAGTCCAACCCTGGCCCTTCCGCCTATATAAACAGCGGCCCCGTCCTCGGAAATATCCTGAAGCCTGCACCTAAGCCCCCGGCCGGCTTCAACCTCTTCGCTTGCCTGATTTATATGTTTTAAAGGGAAAAGATAGGCCGGATTATTAAGCGGTACCCGTATGGAATTCCTCTTCTGGCTTCTGACCAGGGAATCTGAATGGGAAATATACAAAAGAGGATACTTCCTGTCCGAAAAATCTTCCAGAACCTTCGAGTCAAAAACGTATCCGGCATCCTCCTGACGCCAGAAATAGACCCCTATCCGCTGTCCTTTAAATTCAAATCCGGGAGGAAGTTTCGGCCCTTCGGGGTAGGAGATCGCTATATATCTGCGCTGATTCTCGACAACCTGAGAATGATATGCCCCTACACCCGTCAAGGTTATTTTCAAATGCTGTCTTGCAGGGATTTTCCTTGTTGTTTTAAGTCCTATCTTGTACTTCGGAAGGTTCATTTCCACTGTTTTTCTGAATTCGAAAAGCTTGGAAAGAAAGTACACATTATCTTCGTTATTCAAGGTTCCTTCGGAAGCAAATCTAATGATCATCCCCCTGATTGAACGGTCAAGGAGTTTTACAGACCAGAAAAGGGAGGTCGGATTTGAAAGCCGGTTTTCTACCGCTACTTTTCTTAAAAGATTGACTTCCTTGAAACTGAATCCTGCTTCTTTACCCTTGGTGTAAAAATGGAACCAGGGGAAAGATCCTCCTCCGGCTCGGCGCAGAAGTACAATTAAAACAGTAACGAGTATAAATAAAACAACAAGTATTATAAATATAATCATAAATTTATTATCGCAACCTTTTTATCTTTTCATAACAAATAATCCCTATGGACAATACTTTGGGGAACATATAGTATTCATCATACCTTATACTACGAGTAAAAAAAACATGTTTTTCTTAAACTTTTTAAAAAATTCGGAAAATAAATCTCCAATAGAGCCAATAGTGCTGTTTTTGGTGTTTTTTCTCCCCGGTTTTTTGTTTCAAAACCAGCAAATTGACGGTGAAATATTCAACTCACCCCGCTTTAACCTGTATTACCTGGTTTCTGTCGTTCCACAGATTCTTCTTCTTCTCTACATCATACGGCTCAAGGGTAAAAACAGTTTTAGCAGATACGGGATTCATAAACTTACCGCGAAGGATATCGGATTCGGTTTCCTCTATGCCCTGGGGGTACTAATAATACTTTCGATTACCATGATTATTTTTAACAATGCAGCTGCAGAAGCTCTCCCCTTGGTAGACTGGCAGATAAACAATCCGGCTGTTCTCCCGCTGGTATTTCTTACAACAATAACAATCGGATACAATGAGGAACTATTTTTCAGGAGTTACCTCCTGACTGAATTCATAAATAATGACGAAACCAATAATACTGCTGTTATAACAGCAGTATCCCTCCTTTTTGCACTGGGACATATCTACCAGGGAGTAGGTGGTTTTATAAGTACTTTTATGATCGGGGTTTTCTTTTCTCTTATCTTTCTAAAAAAGAGAAGGGTTCATTCCATTGCCATCGGACATGGACTGTACAACTTTTTTGTACTGATTATCAGTATATTTATGAATTAACTTGAAATATCTTTTCTTTTATATTAGTTTTTTCATATGAAAAAGCTAACAATCATAATAATCATGCTCATTCTTTTTACTGCGGTCATTTTTGCCCAGGAAGATGTACAGATGAGCGCTGCTCAACAGAAACTTTATCAATTGGGTTTTGATATACCAAAAGCAGCACTTGAATCGGTCGATTTTACCGCTCCGGACATTACAGGAGATGAGGTAAGCTTAAGTTCCCTGAAAGGAAAACTCGTAATGCTTAATCTTTGGGCCACATGGTGCCCGCCATGCCAGAAGGAAATGCCTTCCATGCAGAGGTTGAGCGAAAAGATGAAAGGCAAGAATTTTACCATTCTCGCAGTGGGAACACCTTCTCCCCCCAGGGAGACAAAGGACAAGATCCTTTCTTACATAAAACGGAACAAGTACACTTTTCCTGTTCTGGTTGATGAATCCCAGCAGGTCTATGGTATATACGGATCCGGGAGCATTCCCACAACCTGGCTTATTGGCCCTGACGGAATCATCCTTGCCAGGCTTGTCGGTGCCAGAGAGTGGGATTCTGACGAGATAATCGAAATATTCAACAGTATTATCGAATAGAGAGCAGGTCCCATGAACAAAATCCGGTTTGTCTTTCTCCTGATAATCCTGTCTGCAGGTTTCTCGTTAAGTGCACAGGATGTGCCTCCGGTCAAGGTTGATGTAAAGACATCCCCGGAGGTACTGCAGCCGGGAGACAAGGGACTGCTGGAGATAACATTTACCTTCCCTGAAGGATTTCATCAGACAAAAACCCCCGATTTTTTCTATATCCTTCCTGCAGAAGGAGAAGCAGGCAGGTTCCTTTCCCTCGGAGAGATTCAATACCCCGAAGGTATTGAAGAGGATGGATTGGTAAACTACTACGGGAAGACAGTACTGTCTGCTGAAATCACCATAACCGGTGAAGCACCTCCCGGATACCGGCCGAAGATTAGAGCAGGATGGCAGATATGCTCCAACGAAGGCACCTGTTTCTTTCCTGAAGAACAGTCTTTTCCACTGGCAGCCAATACGATTTCCAAAGAGGCTCCGCCAAAAACACAGTCAGGATTTTTAACACTGTTAAAGTTCATTCTTTTTGCTTTTACAGGCGGTCTCCTGCTTAACGTAATGCCCTGTGTTCTTCCAATTCTATCCATGCGGGCGCTGAACCTGATAAACCAGAGTAAAAATGACAACCGAAGTATCTTTATCAGTGCCATGCTGTACGGACTTGGTGTTCTGGTTTCTCTCCTGGTTCTTGCTGTAATAGTAATAGCCCTGAAGTTTACCGGGCAGCTGGCAGGCTGGGGATTCCAGTTCCAGAATCCTGTATTTGTTTCCGTACTTATGGTTACCATCTTCATTTTCTCTTTATCTCTGTTTGATGTTTTCCTCATCAACCCTCCGGGTATGAACTCCATGGTTAGAGCAGCTTCAAAAAAAGGGTACATTGGTTCATTTTTTAACGGTATCTTTGCCGTTCTTCTTGCCACCCCCTGCACAGCTCCTTTTCTTGGTTCCGCCCTGGGTTTTGCATTCAGCCAGTCAGCAGCCTTCATTCTTCTTAGTTTTACCGCTATTGGTGCCGGCTTCGCATTACCCTTTATTCTTTTGGGTTTGTGGCCGGCCGCAATCAAGGCACTTCCCAAGCCGGGGAAATGGATGGACACGTTCAAGGAATTGATGGGTTTTCTCCTTCTTGGAACAGTTGTCTATCTTTTCAGTACCCTGCGGTACGAGGTTGACTCCGACGGTCAGCTAAAAGTCCTCCTCTATCTTCTTACAGCTGCGTTCATTGCATGGATCTATGGGAAGCTCAGCAGCCCTTCATCTAAAGTTCGGACCTCCAAAGCAGCCTTTGCAGGAGCAGTAATCCTGCTTATCCTTTCAGGAGTATACTTTCTTGACTTTCATGAGGGAACCGGAAAAAGTACTGCAGTGCAGAAGCAGGTATCAGAAGTAAAAGAAGGCTGGGAATTGTTTTCACCGGAAAATCTGCAGCAGCATATTGATAAAGGGAACGCCGTATTGGTTCAGTTTTCTGCAAAATGGTGCACCGTATGCAAAGTAAACGACCGGGTTATCTTTAATTCTGACAAAGGAAAGATATTTTTCAGGAAACGGGATATTGCCCTGCTGTACGGAGACTACACCAGCAGAGATCCTGTAATCGGAGAATGGATACGTATGTACGGCAAAGCAGGGGTTCCCGTTTATGCCTATTACCCCCCGGGGAGCAGTAACTACAAGGTCCTTCCGGAAATTCTCACATGGAGTATAATTGAAAACGCTGTAAAAACAAATCAGGAAGGAAATGCAGTAAAAACCCTTGACGGCAGCAGTTTTTTCAGTCAACCTTAGTGTTTAAGTTGGCGTGAGTGTTTTTTTTTAAAATATTTCGGTCGAGGACCGAAACGGGAGGAGAGAATGAAGAATCAGGATACGGTACCAAAGAGAATAAGAGCGGTTGCTGCTGCTTATGCAGAACGCCCTGCTCTGATGGTAAAAAACGAATCGGGGGAGTTTGAAGAGATCAGCTACAGGGAATTCTACAAAACAATAGCTTCCCTTGGTACAGGGTTGAGTGAGCTTGGTATAAAACGGGGAGATCATGTAGCCATTATCTCCGACAACAGGATGGAGTGGATACTGACCGACCTGGCCCTGCTGGGAATTGGAGCTATTGATGTTCCCCGGGGTTCCGACTCTACTGCAGATGAAATTACCTATATTATCTCCCATTCGGAAAGCTCGGTTGTTTTTGCGGAGAATGCAGCACAGGTAAAAAAGATACTATCAAAAAAGAAAGAAATTCCCGGACTTACAAAGATTATAGTTTTCAGCGGAACTGAAACGCTCTCCAAAAAGGAGATCGAAACATACTCAATTGTTTCCTTTGATGAAGTTCTGAGCATCTCCGAAAAAGCGTTTGAAAAGAATCCTGATTTTTTCAATGAAGAAGTTGATAAAGGTTCGATTGAAGATATTGCCACGTTAATATATACCTCCGGAACAACAGGTACTCCGAAAGGAGTTATGCTTCATCATGGAAGTTTTATTTTCCAGCTGGACCGGGTTTACGATTATATAGATGTAAAACCTGAACATGTATTCCTGAGTATTCTACCGGTATGGCACTCCTTTGAGCGGGCTGTAGAATACATAATTTTCGGAGCTGGAGCATCACTGGCCTATTCCCAACCCATAGGAGCTGTAATGATTCCCGATATGGCAAAAGTCAGGCCTCACTGGATGGCCTCGGTTCCAAGAATCTGGGAGGGTGTACGAGCCTCCATATTCAGGAATATAAACAAGGAAGGAGGAGTAAAAAAGGGACTGTTCCATTTTTTTGTTGCGGTCGCAACCTCTTATTTCCGCTTCTACAACCTGTTTTTCGGTCTTGTCCCTAACTTCAAACTCAGAATAGGGTGGCTCGACAAGGTTGTGAGCATTCTCCCGCTTATCCTCCTTACCCCCATCAAGCTGCTTGGAGATGCCCTTGTGTTCTCAAAGATAAGAGCAAAACTCGGAGGAAGGTTTATTGCAGGTATCTCCGGAGGAGGTGCACTGCCTCCCTATGTTGACAACTTTTTCCAGGCTGCCGGGATTTCCCTCCTTGAAGGGTACGGGCTGACTGAAACAGGACCGATTCTTGCCGTAAGGAAGCAGAATCATCCTGTAGTATCGACTGTTGGACCGCTTTTTCCGGATGTAGAATACAGAGTGATAGACAGAAACGGGGAGTTGAAGGGCCCCGGGACAAAAGGCACTCTATTTATAAAGAGCGATCAAGTGATGAAGGGATACTACAAACAGCCTGAAGCAACCGAAGCGGTACTTAGAGAGGGATGGCTGGATACCGGTGATATCTGTATCACAACCCATAACAGGGAGGTCAAAATTATAGGCCGCTCCAAAGAAACAATAGTGCTTATGGGTGGAGAAAATATTGAACCTGTTCCGATCGAGGATAGATTAAACGCCTCCGATGCCATACTTCAGAGTGTTGTACTTGGTCAGGACAAAAAATTCCTGGGAGCTCTTATCGTTCCTGACTTGGAGAAAGTTGAAGAAGTAGCTGCCAAACTGCGAATCAGTTATATACAGCCGGAGGAACTTCTCTCTGATCCGGAGATTGAAGAGTTCCTCCATAACGAGATCCAGGCTATGGTAAATACAAAAACCGGATTCAAACCCTTTGAGTGTATCTTCAGGTTTAAGCTCCTTCCAAAACCCCTTGAGGTCGGGAAGGAACTTACCCAGACACTGAAAATCAAACGGGACGTTGTGAACAAACTCTACGAAAAAGAGATAAAAGAACTCTTTAAGTAACAGTGAAAATCTTTTCCAATGATCAGGAAGGATTTTTTATTTCATGTCCTAACAGATTCATAGTAACAGCAAAAACAGAAACCGGGATCATTCGGGCTCACTGCCCGAACCCCGGCCGTCTGCAGGAAATTCTGCTGCCGGGGCAAAAGCTCATCACACCTGTTCTACTTCAGGGAAGATCCTGTTTCAAGCAGCCGGTTCCAGGAGGTGCTTCACCATTACAGACATAGCATGATGTACTAAAGATTCAGATATATCCTTACAAGAATACCAAGGGCAGCCAGCATGAAAACAAGCAATATCTGATAAACCCACCGGGGAGGATGTTTTTTCCCCCCTGTATCCGTTTCTTTCGGCAGACCAAGATATCCGCAGGAGGGGCACCCCTCTATAAACTCTGAAGCAGGCCCCGAGTATGAACAGACAGGACATTTAACCGAGAAAAATCTCTTGCCGCAGTAGGGACAGGAGGGAACCTCAGCAGGAACCTCTTTTCCGCAGTTTTCGCAGTAGAATGAGGGCATCGCCGCCTATTTCCTTTTTATTCCGAGAACAGTAAGGTCATCATACTGACTATCCTCTTTCATATGGGTAAAGGTAATATAGAGACTCCCCTCTTCCGATTTTAGAGGATGCTTGAAGTACCGGGAGTACTGCAGAAAATGTTCTTTCAGGAAATCGTTGATTTTTACATCTACCTGTATCCGGTCCATTGGCCCGGCAGCGGGATCAGGATAGATTCTGAATATTTTCTCCACTGATACCATTGCAAGAACAGCTTCATCAACCCTTCCCTCACAGGTTGAAAAATCAAAAGCAAGAAGCTCATCCGCTACCGGATTATGATATTTGTTCAGATTATACTGTCCTCCGGAAAGCACAGCATTCACAATCTCCTTGATCCGGGGTATCCCCAGTTCCTCGTTTTCATTGCCCAGGGGATGGGTATCATGAAGTTCTCCCTCTTTAAGCCCCGGCTCTTCGCACTTGATTTTGTTAAAATTACTGTCCCGGAAAAATCTCTGGGCTTCTTCAACACCATCGGTAAAGAGAAGAAGCAGGTCTCCTTTGTCCAGTTGATACGGAATACTTTTAAATCCGCTCTGCATTTCAACGAGATCATTGGGAAACACTCCGCAGGCAGGGGCTTCAGGGAGCGTTATCGTTTCCATTTTCCTTATACTGTTTCTGTACATATGAACCTGGTTATCCCCTGCGTTACAAAAGAATGTCTTTCCTGTTTTTGTTTCAATAAGTGCAACAATTAGAGCGGCAAAACGCCCCTTGAATCCCATCTCCTCAACAAGGCTGTTTATGGAGTAGACAAGCTCTGCAATATCAGGTTTTTTAATCCTGTAGGTGACCTTTTTCTGAACGGATATAACCTTTCGTCTCTGTTCAGCCTTTTTCCACTCATTAAAATAGTTGTGGAATATCGTAGCAACCTCAACCATAATAAGGGAAGCTGAAACTCCCTTTCCTGCAATATCACACTTGATTACAGCAAAGTAGTCCGGATCTATCTCAATAAAGTCAAAATAGTCCCCGGAAACCCCTTTTGCTCCTTCGTAATAACCAAAGAAATCGGCATACTGTGTTGATTTTGCTCCCGTAGAAAGTTTTGATCCGTCTTTTCCCACCTCAAGGGGTATAAACCTTTTTTGAATTTCCTTACCTACGGTAAGCTCTTTCTGCGCTTCTGCCGCCACATAAAGACCATGTGCCATACTTGTTACAGCCTCAGCAAGATCCAGAATCTCGTCCCTGGTTTTGACTTCGACCTTGAATCCTTTCAGATTTAAATGATCATCGGTACTGCTTATCTCCTTAACCTTTTTCAGAAGGTGATTAAGAGGAATAATAATTATAGTGGCAAGAATAAGTGCTCCAACTATTCCCAGCCCAATTGCGAGGAGTGCGATATAGATAGTACGTTTCATTAAGAGAGCTCTGGATTTTGTTATCTCCTCTTTAATTGCCGAGGAAGAAATTCCAAGACGGACAGCCCCTTTGAAGTATGAAGTGTCATCACCCTTACTTTGATAGACAATGGGGGTATAAAAAGTGTAATCAGGTGGCGCGGTCAGGATCTTTTCAGGGTCGAAAGAAGGAATACTGGAAAAGACATCACTTATCTCTGAAAGCTTTTTTTCAATGGTAGTACTCAGAAGGAGAATCTCATCCTGCATTCTTCTAATTGCTTCAATGTCTGCCTCCGTTCTCGCAAAACGGGTTGCTTTTGCCGCTTCAGCCTGGAGTTTTGTAAGCTCCTCAGTTAGTTTACCGACTTCTTCTCTTCCTTTTTTATCTATTTCCGCGGAGAGGGGCTTAATCCTGGCAGATACCGGATCGTTCATGTATATCCTCCCCTCAGCAAATTTATCACCCCCGGGAAGAAGTGCAGGATCAGCAGATACATCGGGATCTTTTTTATCAACCTTATTTTCAATACCTGTGTCGTTGGTCACCCATATATAGTCATTGATCCTGCCATCCTTGTCTTCAACTCCCGGTCCGGTAATGGTAAGAAAGGTAGCCGCTGTCATTGACTCGATCTGCGCAGGAAGGCGCTTGAGCTCAAGGGTATTGTTCTCCTGCAGATACTTGGCTGCAGAGGTTTTTATACTGGAAATAAGAACCTTTGTTGTCTGATTCAGTGACTCAGTAAGATTTTTCTGCTGAGTCTTTATCATAAACAAGCTTAAGGGATAGGCAACCATCAGAACAATAATGAGAACGAGAGTGGTAATCCAAAGTGCAAACTTGATCCGTATTCCCATACCCCGTTTTTTCAAACTTTTCATCTTTTCTTTTCTCCTTTCAAAAGGAAGATCCGTATTGTAAATGAGAGCCTTAGCCTCTTCGTTCAGCTTATTTCCCTCTTTTACCAGTGCAACAATCCTGAGGGAAGCTCCTGCAAACATAACCAGCAGGAAAAGCATTATTACTATAACGGCAATCATATTGGCAGAGAGGGTAAACAGTCTTTCCAGCACAACACTGCTTCCGGTTCTTTCTTCAAGAATACTGAAATTACCAAATTTGACAGCACCCGTAGATTCAAAAGAAAGTTCCGTCTTGTTGAAGTAAAGACCCCGTGCCGGATGAATCAAACCGACATAGTACGTCCCCTCTTCCATATCATCAATACTCAAGCCGGTAATGATCCTGTCGGTTTTTACAACAAAGGGATTCTCACCTGTTTTGTAGACATAGTCATAGGGAGCTCTGCGGTCTTTGTCCAGTATTATAGAGGTTATTACTCCTCCTACACGGAAGCCGCGCCCATAGAGATCTATACTGATATTTCCAAGATCATCCTGGAAAGCCTTTACCTGTGTAATGTACGTAACCGGAATGTACTTGTTCAGTCTGAAGTACAAAACGGAACTGCTGCTCTTGTTCCCCACAGCATCAAAGGTACTGACACTGATCGCCCATAAACCGTTATCTTTGTTGGTAAACCGGTAGGAGGGAGTTTTTGTCGTTGGGACATCCGGCGGTTCTCCAATTCTAAAGGCTGTTATATCACCGGTAAAATCATAAGAAGAAAGATATTGAACTCTGTAACTGTATCCGGAAATTTTCTCCCCTTCAGGCGGCTTCCAGCTTACCTCTCCGGTATTTGAAGGCAGGAATCCGTTTCCATCCGTGTCGGGAGGAATAAATTTTACCGCAGCCGGGGGAGTGGTATCCCTGATAAAGGATAGAGTAGATGGCTCTGACCAGTTTCCCGCATAGTCCAAAGCCCGGACATGGAAGTACCATGTACCGTCTTCGTTCACAGTCACCGAAGCTTTTCTCGGATCACGTCTTTTTACCATTGGTCTTGAAAGCGCACTTCCCTTTGGATTCCGGTCAATACTGTAACTGAAGGCTGAGATCCCGGAAGAATCCTGCGGAAGATTCCAGGTAATTTCAAAAAGATCTTGTTTGTTTGCCCTTCCAGGCCTAAAATTTTTCGCATAAACCAAAGGACTATTGACAGTTGTATCCGGAGAAAGCATAACAACATCTGATTTACTGTTTTTTGATGTCTGCCATACAACATTAATCTCATTGTTACTGTTCAGCATCCTTCCAAAGGAGTTAATCCTGCCAGTACTCTGTTCCTTCAAGGGTATATTTACCCAAATATCCCCTCTCTTTTCCGCCATTACTATTCTACCGATGTTATTGTACCAGAGGGCAACAGGAATACCATTAACAAAGGAAATCTGAGGATTATTCACCGGGTTGCTGCTTATATTTGTTCCGGCTATTTTGGAGATATCCTTTATCGTTTTGTCTGCTGTATCAAGCCTTCCGAAATACGGCTGTGCCGATCCGAGGCCCAGGTGTCTCTCCCATGTTATATAGACCGAATCGTTATGTACAGAGAGGTACGCCCGCTGGTTATCAAAGTTATCCGCCGGCTGTCCCTCCTCATTAAAGTTTGTAACCCGGACAGGGGAACTCCAGGTATTTCCTCCATCGCTGCTTTCGGTAACATAGAGCTGATAGAATCTGCTTTCGGTGGGGGATGCCTGAAATACCACATACTCCCTGTTCCCCGATGAAACGGCATGAGGAAGGTAGATATTGGAAAGCCCCTGTGAAACCACCAGGGGCTTGAAGGCACTCCAGCTTCTCCCGGAAAAGGAGGTCGAGTAGGTTATACCAAGAACATCGCTGGTGACTGAAGTAGAAGTTCCGGCAAGAGGCTGGGTTGCGAAAAGAATGAAACGGTCTCTTTCTGTAATAAACAGTTTAGGAGCAACAGTAGGGACATTGCTGCCTCCCCCGCCGGTGCTTCCTGCTACAGTAAATGAGTTACCCTTATCAGTTGACTGGTAAACGGAGATTCCCTTCCCGGAGGTTGATACAGCTGCATATATATCTCCGGACCTGTTCATCACTGCAGAGATCATCGGGATTTTATCTCCGGTAACTTTAAAGGGACCGATAACCCTCCGGGCCGGGGTAAAAGAAATCCCGTCATCCGTATAAACGATGACAAACCATACTTCAGCGGTGTCTTCCGTTACATCAGTATATTCCTGCCAGAATACCGCCCCCTCTTTGCTGTTGGAGACAGTTACCGGAAACCACCCGTTTTCCAATGTTATGTCCACCGGATTTTCCCAGTAGAAGTCCTGAGCGGATAATGCCCCTGTAAGAATAACAAAGAGGAGTACTGTGTATGCCATAATCCGCTTTTTATCTATCAAAGTCTTGCATCTACCTTCTTTTTAAGATCGTTCAGCTTGGAGCTCTTCCTGTTTTCCGGATTATTCCACAACTGATTTAAAATAATACCGGCTTCAAGATACTTTCCTTCAACATACAGATTTTCTGCAAATCTGAGCTTCTGCTGATCAGATTCCGACATAACGGAAACACCTGCCCCGCCAGTACTTGTCCGCAGCTGATCAAGAAGGACTGCGGCCTGATTGAAATTGCTGTCAATCTTTATTGATTCCTCAAGATAGGCAATAGCAATCGGAAACTGAGCCCTGTTGTCAGCATCTGCAATCCTCTTTGCTTTGTAATACAGATCTCTCGCTTTTGCAATATCGACCTTTGCAGGAGGCGGAGAGAGCCTTCCTGCGGCAATTCCGGATCTGTACAATACCGCCTTTATCCCGGGATAATCAGGGTTCACTACAGACAGCGCCAGAAGGTCATCATCCGCCGACTTCGGATCGGTTTTTATCTTCGCTACAGCAGCTTCAAACATGGAAGCAAAATACGTATCGAAGGTATCCTTTTCGGTAAATTCAAGAATTCTCAGGTAAAGAACGCTGGCTTTGTAGTTTCTGGGGAAGGTTTCCTTTACGTACTCTATATTCTTTACCGCATCCTCAAAGAAACGGGCTGCTTCATCGTTGCTCCCTTCGCTTACAAGTTTTTTCCCGTTGTTAAAATCCTCTTCCGCAATGTTCAGGACCTGAATCATTTCCGGATAAAGAGGATCTGTGGAAAGCAGTACCCTGCCGCTCGTTGCTTCCAATGCTTTTTTAACCTTGACAAGCCAGTCCTCTATCTCCGGATTGAGTTCCTCATGGGTAACTTTGTACCGTTCTTTTGCCTGCTGAAAGGTCTGCTCAGCCTTGAGGAATTTCTCTACATTGTAGTAGTCTTTTCCGGTATTTATTAACTGTCTGACCTCCCTGATTATCTTTTTATTCAGAGCTGTCATAATGTCTGCATACAAAGCAGGCATCTCGGTTGTAAGAAGGTTTCGAACCTTCTTGTCCTCCCGATACTCAAGAGACTTCAATAATGCGGTCTCTGCCTCGGAATACTTACTCCTGGCGGCATCATAGTCTCCCCTGTCGTACCGGGCATAGGTTTCATCAAGACGCAGATACCCGAGATTGTACAGATCATCCGCTTTATCATTAAGATCCTTTGCCTTTACAAGAGTACTGTTCATCTCCTTGTAAACTGCATCAATAACCGCCTTGAGGCTTTTAATCCTGTTTCTCTGCAAAATGAGTTTTTCAGATTCCCTGACCTCTCTGTCATACCCGGCGATAATCGAAGTCAAAGCATCTAAATCCGATTCCACTTTTTTCAAAGCGGTTTTGGTTTCGTTTACTACGGCAGCTGCCACATCAGGCTTCTTTACCAGATACTCTATCCCATCCATGGTCTCTTTGCTTCCCTCAACCATCAGAGCGGCTTTCTCTGTTTCACTCTTGTAACGGGTTACCAGTGCTTCCCCTTTATCAACCTGAAGCCGGATAATTTTTTCTGCAAAAGCAACCTTGAAATTCAGTATTACGTCGACCGCTTTTTTCTCCCTGTCCAGAACAGTATCCATAACAGCGGCAGAATCTGCCACCTCAATTCCCGCTGCAGCTATACCGGCAAGCTTTTCCTTACGTTTTTCGGTATCCAGACGGATTGTTTCAATCTCTTTCTTCAGCCCTAAAAGGATCTCTCTGTTACTTTCAATACTGCCCGGGTCATCAGCTTTTTCAACCTTTGAAACAAGAGCAAGCACCTGCAGCTGCTTGCTGCCAAGAGCGGACAGTCTGTTTACAGCATCATTTATTTCTTCTGTTTTCAGGATTTGAGGGAGCTTTTCTTCAACCAGAGTCCACCCCTTTTCAGATG
>QNBL01000029.1 GCA_003641695.1 Spirochaetota bacterium | reverse complement strand
GTCCATTGTGTAAGCCATTTGTCAACGTTTTCCCGTATTTCATTTGAAGGCAGAAGCAATTTTTTTTCGGGAACAGGAGCATAGTCAAAGGAATCGGGAAGATTAACCTCATCTGAAGCGGGATACATCCAGTTGGTCAGGGGGATGGCATTTTGAAACTCCTTGGAAAGAGCGAATTCAACGAACTTCTCAGCCATTTTTCTGTTTGGAGCATTCTTTACAATGCCCAGTCCCTCAATCTGCATGTAGTGTCCTTCAGGGAAAACGGCTGCTCGGTATCTGGTTGTATTCTCATACTCCACATGGTAAGCAGGGCTTGTGGTGTAGCTGAGAACCATAGGGGCCTCGCCATTGGTAAAAAGTCCGTATCCGGTATCCCATCCGTCGGTTACAGTCAGAATGGAACCTTTGAGTTTTGTCCAGTAGTCCGTAAAGTTGTCCCCGTACTCGGAAATTGTCCAGAGGAGAAACCCTAATCCGGGGCTGGAAGTCCTGGGATCCATCATGATAAGGGACTTTTTATACTTTGGCTGCAGGAGATCCTCCAAAGATGCAGGAGGATCTTTTATCTTCTGCGAATCATAGATAATGGAAAAGAATCCGTAGTCAAAGGGGATAACATTGCATTCAGGATCAAAGAGCAGCTTCTTTTGAACCTTTGAGATATTCTCCGGTTTGTAGGGTGAGAATATGGATTCCTCCAGGGCTTTCGCAAGGAGGTTATTGTCAATCCCGATGAGTATGTCTGCTTTCGGGTTGTCTTTTTCCAAAATAGCTTTCTGAAGTACCTGTCCTGAATCTCCGGCAGAAATAAGATTAACCTTTACTCCGTATTCTTCTTCAAAGAGAGGGATAACCACAGGTCCCGGTCCCCATTCTGAAACAAAAGAATCGTAGGCATAGATAACGAGATTACTGCTTTCGGAGTTTTCAACTTTACCGGAGGCTGTTACAGCCTGGAGAGAAATAACACAGAACACAGCAGCAAGGAAAAAAAGTTTTTTCATAATATACTTCCTTGAGTAGGTTTTATATTCTGTGGGTATGAAAAATGTCTCGTTCCCTTCGCTGGCATTATCCAGAGCAGGTTCAACGGGTATTTTCTCAGACTGTAACACAGCCACCCCACGACCCCTTCACTTTATCCCTCAAAATGGAAGCTGTCAATACCGTAATTTTATCCTGTATACCATGAAAATTCTCTGGATATAATAACGAAAACGACATACAATAGTGTATTATAAGGAGAATGTTTTGGAGCTAAATGATAATTTTGAGAAAGAGCTGCTTGAAATATTTGAGAATTTCAACAGGCTTCAGGAAGATCTTACTGGAAACATATGGGACCTGATAACTGTTGCTGGACTTAATGCATCCTACGTGAAGGAGATTGTTGCTTCAGCAAAAGAAAGTGATTCGGATGTTTCCAAAATACATGAGCAACTGGAAAGAATTAAATCCTCATCCTTTGATGTTGTTACAACCGTCCATGGGGCAAAAGATAATCTCCAGAAAGGGTTGGGTTCTTTTGAGAATACAATTGCAGTTATGAATGAATTTATAGCAGGGCTTGCTGAGATGGGTAAGCATTTTGAAAACTTCAAGGATCTGTTTTTGAAGGTACAGGATTCAACTGTTAAAATCGAAAAGACGGTCCATGCAATTGAGGATATTTCTGAGCTGACAAATCTCCTCTCCATAAACGCGGCAATTGAGGCTGCCCGGGCAGGAGAGCATGGAAAGGGATTCAAGGTGGTTGCTACGGAGGTGAAAAAACTTGCGGAGCAGAGTACCGGTTTAACAAAGGACATATCCGTACTTCTTGATGAACTTGAGGAGAGTATTCAGTCATCCAATACCAGCCTTGGTAAATATGACCAGGTGAGGACCTTTATGAACAGCAAGGTAGAGGTCACACGGGATGACCTTGATGATACCAAAACGTCTCTGCTGAGCATAAGCAGCGATCTGACTGCAGCCGGAAAAACGGTTACCAATCAGTCAGATTCTATAGATCAGATATACTCTCTCGTTGAAAGCTTAAGTACCTCAATGACCCTCCTGAATTCAACTTCCATTCATATTACAAACAACATTGATTATCAGGATAAGGTTATTGAGAAGCTGACTGAGCAGGGAGCTCAATTTGCGGAATTCCTTGAAAAAAAGAATCGTTTTTCAGGGGAACAGGAGGAAAATTCCGGTTTAATAGTGGGGCATGATATTGCTTATCCCCCCTGGGTATACATAGAGGGAGGAAAATCGACAGGAATAAGTATCGATTTCATTAATACCATAACCAGAGAGCTTCCTTATGAAATCAAGTTCAAACCACAGCAGTTTCAGGTTCTTGTGGATGAATTACTGAACGAAGATATCCATGCCATCATAAACGTAGGCTGGCCGAATGATTATCTCAAGGATAAACCCTTAATTCATACAGAGCCGTATGCGGTTTTTGAGCCTGTCGCTTTTGTTCACAAAGAGAATTCAGGAGTGGGAGAAAAAAATTCAGTTGATTATATCAGCGGAAAACGCGTTGCGATTCAAAAAGGTTCCTATGTGGAGGAGATAGTCTCTGAATATACAGATGAGCTGGCTTACGTTAATAATGACATAGAGGGAATTGCGAAACTTATCTGG
Organism: Spirochaetota bacterium; assembly: GCA_003641695.1. GTDB lineage: Bacteria > Spirochaetota > Spirochaetia > B11-G9 > B11-G9 > B11-G9. The sequence goes on along the minus strand of QNBL01000029.1, from coordinate 11,701 downwards.
AGACAGGTCGATGCAATCATTACTGAGCGGGAAGTAGGAAAGTACCTTTCAAAGAGATTCTTTCAGAATGAAATTACAGCTGTCACCGAACCTTACAAAAGACTCGATGTTGTAATTATCCTTAACGAGAACAATACTGCTCTGCGCGATGAACTGAACAATGCAATTATAAATCATCGCGGGAGGTAGGTACGTATAATTTTTATTTACGGGACTAATAGGCTTTAATTTCTCCTATTCTGTCTTTTTCAGGGCAGCTGCTAAAATAGGCAGCTGCCCTCTTTCATTTGATTGCCTCTTGTTTCAATTAAATGTATTTGGTAAAGTCTCTAGACAACAATAAGGTGGAGATTATGAAGAAGATAGCTATTTTTGATACTACTCTGAGAGATGGTACCCAGGGTACTGGAATCAACTTTACTCTAAAGGATAAGCTTGATATTACTCAGCGTCTCGATGACATTGGCGTGGATTACATTGAGGGGGGATTCCCTCTTGCCTCAAAACGGGAGGCTGCTTACTTCGAAGAAGTAAAGAGTCTGGATTTAAAGAATTCCAGGGTTGCCGCTTTTGGGTCGACGAGAAAAGCCGGGATCAAAGTAGAAGTTGACAAATACATTGAAGCGATGCTTAGGGCCGAAACTCCGGCAGTAGTTGTCGTAGGAAAATCCTGGACCAGACATGTTAGTGAGGTTATTAAGACTGATCTGGAAGAAAATCTTGCAATGATCTATGAGTCAGTTGAATACTTAAAAAAACACGGAAGGGAGGTCATTCTCGATCCTGAACATTTTTTTGACGGATATAAAGATGATCCTGCCTATGCTCTTAAGGTTCTGGAGACCGGTACTGAAGCCGGAGCGGATGTTATTACTCTGTGTGATACAAACGGAGGGACCCTCCCTACTGAAATCGGACAGATAATTCAAAATCTTCCTCAGGATAAACTTTCTCCCCTCGGCATCCACTGTCATAACGATACTGGTAACGCGGTTGCCAACTCCCTTATTGCTGTAGAATCAGGTGTTATCCATGTTCAGGGTACGATAAACGGATGGGGAGAACGGTGCGGTAATGCAAACCTCTGTGCAATAGTACCGAACCTTTCATTGAAAATGGGATATACTACCTCGCTGGATAAGAATCTTGTTGAATTGACGGATCTTTCGAGGTTTACTGCCGAGAAAGCAAACATAATACCTGACCGCAGGCAGCCATACGTTGGAGAAGCGGCATTCAGCCACAAAGCTGGGCAGCACGCCGATGTTGTGGAGAAAGCTTCGGAGCTTATTGAACATATAGACAGTTCTTTGGTGGGCAATTCGAGAAGAATTCTTCTTTCGGAACTTGCAGGAAGATCAACCATTGTCAAGAAACTTGAAAAGTACGGAAGTTTTAATAAGAAATCAGAAACTGTCTCCCGGCTTATCACTACCCTTAAAGAGAGGGAGATGGCCGGTTATGAGTACGAGTATGCGGAAGCCTCCTTCGATCTGCTTATCAGAAAGGCTTTGGGCCTGTACAAACCCCTGTTTGAACTCCAGAACTACCACCTGGAATCTTTTAAAACCCTTTCTGAAAAGTCAAAGACTGTGGGGCGTATTTTTTTAAAGAGCAACGGCGTGGAGCATATGGGGGCCGGTGTCGGAGAAGGACCCGTGGAAACACTGGATATGGCCCTGCGTCATGCTCTTTCCCAGAGCTATGATTTCTTAAATCAGATCCACCTGATCGATTACCGTGTGAGGGTTCTTGAACCGGAGAGATCCACTGCTGCAAAGGTACGCGTTTTCATTACCTGTACTACCGGTGATAATACCTGGGATACAGTGGGTGTTTCGGAGAATATTATTGAAGCATCCTGGGAAGCTTTGGTTGACAGTGTGGAATACTACTACAATAAATTCGTTGTTGAATGAAAGGGAAAGTGATTGCTGTTGCCGGCGGAGGGACCGGCGGGCATGTTTATCCGGGGTTGGCTGTAATTGAAGAACTTAAGGATCGTGTCCCGGATTGTTCTGTTTTCTGGATTGGTTCCGGTAAAGGAATGGAGAAAGGGATCGTTGAGAGGGCGGGGGTTTCATTCTTTTCCATCCCTGCAGGTAAACTTCGAAGATATTTTTCTCTGCTTAACTTTGTTGATTTGTTTAAAATTGCAGGAGGGTTCTTTCATTCTTTATACCTTCTGAAGAAGCATAAGGTAACCATCCTGTTTTCAAAAGGGGGATTTGTAAGTGTTCCCCCGGTGGTTGCATGCAGAATCCTTAAAATCCCTGTTGTTACCCACGATTCCGATCTGGATCCCGGCCTTGCGACAAGGATAAACAGCAGGTTTGCAGACAAAATACTGGTTCCCTACAAAGAGTCTGTTAATAACTTTGCCACTATCGAAAGGGTTGTTGTTACCGGGAATCCTGTCCGCAGGGAAATTTTAAACGGAGATGCAGAAGAGGGCCGCCGTATCTTCAATATTCCGGAGGGAAAGAAGATACTTCTGGTTCTTGGCGGAAGTCTCGGAGCTTTGCAGCTTAATAACCTGATTTATTCCATTGCAGAGCGGCTTGTTTCAGGATATTATATAGTGCACCAGATGGGATTACAAACTTATAAAAAGTCTGAGCTGGATGGGTATGTAACAGTTCCTTTCCTTACCTATGAACTGCCCCATATCCTTGCTGCGGCGGATCTTGTTGTATCCAGAGCCGGTGCAGGTACTCTATGGGAAAGCGGTGTGACAGGTAAAGCTTCGATTCTCATCCCTCTGGGATTGGACAGTTCCAGAGGAGATCAGATCCGGAATGCAGAATTCTTCGCTGCCCACGGAGCAGCAGAAATAATGAAGGGCGAAGTAACTCCACAGGCTTTGTTTGACAGAATAGTTTCACTCATGGAAGATGAAGAAAGACGCAGTACAATGAGTCAGGCAGCTGGGTCATTCTGTACGCCTGGTGGAGCTGAAAAGATTGCAGGAATATTGACTGAATATGTGGGAGAATAAAGATGCACATTGTGGCTTTTGATATTGTCAGTCTCGTTGTTATACTGATTATGGCGGTCAGAGCGGTTTTCAGAGGGTTTATTGATGAATTCCTGTCCATGGCTGCCGTAATTCTGGGACTTGCTGCAGCGCTGTTGTTTACAGGGAAGGTAACCGTTCTTGTGGATAAGTATATTCATTCTGAATTCTGGAATCCTGTAGTAGCCTTTCTGCTTCTTTTTTTAGCAGTCTACATTGTTGTAAAGATTCTGGAGAATGTGCTGAACTCTTTGATAGAGAAGGTTCAACTGGAAAAACTGGATCAGTCTTTGGGGTTCTTCCTTGGTATTATTGAAGGGGTAATAGTGGTGGTATTGATCGTATTTCTCCTTGAAATCCAGCCTTTTATTGAGATTGGCTCTCTTTTTAAAGACAGTATTGCATATCAGGCAGCAGACAGGATTATTCCATTGGGAAAAGAGCTGCTGGAATCAAGAGCACAGTAAAGTAGGTAAAGTTGTTTGAGAACATTCTCGGCCATGAAGAAATAATCTCAGATCTAAAGGACGCAGTTACCGAAGGCCGGCTTCCCGGTTCAATGCTGTTTTACGGTGATTCCTTCGGAGGCAAGCTGACTACTGCCCTGGAACTTGCCAGGGTTCTGTCCTGCAGAAAAGATGGCAGCTGGAACTGTTCCTGTGTTTCCTGTAAGAAACACAGACTTTTGGAAAATTCCAACACCCTGATATTAAGCCCCCGCCGGTTTGCCGATGAAATTGCTGTCTGTGCAGATACCCTTTCTGATGATTCAGGGCAAGCTGCCAGATACCTGTTTGTTGGAGCTGTTCAGAAACTTTTAAAACAATTTGACAGTGCACAGTGGCAGAATAATGATCAAATTCTGAAAAAGGCCTCAGGAGAGTTGGAACAGATAAACGAGAATCTGGTGAAGATACTGCCCGGAAAAGGCAGACTTGAAAAACCGCCTTCTTCAAAGGTTATTGCAGCTATACTTGAATCTTCGAGAAAACTGGAGAATCTTGTTAAAAGTGACGGTATCCCGATTTTCCGTATCAGAAAAATGACATACTGGGTTCATACCACCAATAATGACAGTGCAAAGATTGTTATCCTGGACAGTGCGGATACCCTCGGTGAGGGTTCCCGGAATGCTCTGTTGAAAGTCCTTGAAGAACCCCCCGCAGGGGTCTATTTCATTCTGCTTAGTTCCAGAAAAGAGGGAATAATTCCTACTATTCTATCAAGGCTCCGTCCCTACCATTTTCCCGTCAGGAGTACAGAGCAGCAAAAGCAGGTTATTAAAAGAATATTCAGGAAAGATAGCGAACCCTTTAGCACCCTTAAAGATTTTTTTTATAAAACAAACGGCATTGACCGCGGGAAGCTTAAAGCTCATGCTTTCTCGATTGTCGAATCTGCTGTGTCCGGACAACGGATAGGCTCCCAAAAGCTGGATGCCATAGTCAGTGATATCTCCGACAGTGAAAATTTCTTTCCCTTTCTCGAAGAACTCTCACTCCTGTTTCAGGATATACTGTATAAAAGAATCCTGGAATTCAAGGATGTTCCGGTACATATCCTTGATGCCTGGTATCGGGAACTCAACAAGATACTTTTAAACAGAACTATGTACAATCAGAGCGTACCGCTTCTTTTTATATCGTATCTCTACAGGATTAGAAAATGAGAAATTTTATTCAGAAAGCGCTGAACAAACTGCCCAAGCTGGACAAGGAGCAGATCCGGAATCTCCTCTTTGATCTTGCATCGGAGAATGAGCTCCTGGAAGTAGTTCTTGATTCCATTCCTGACGGTATTCTTGTTGTTGACCTGGATAACAGACTTATAACGCTGAACAGGTCTGTAGAAAAGATGATCTGCTTTAAGGTTCCTGACCCCTCCGATCAAATAATCTGGGAAGTAGTAGAAGATGATGAGATTGCGGAGTTTATAAAAAAGGTTTTAAAAAAAGGAGACCGGGTAACTGAAGAGGAATTTACTCTGAGCTTTTCAGGTATCATGAAAACAATTTGCCTGGATATCCTCCCTCTGGTAAAAGACGGCAGTATCCAGGGAAATGTAATTCTGGTTTCGGATATCACAGAGAAGAAGAGAAAGGAAGCGCGTCTCAGGAGGGCTGAGAGTCTTGCTTCTCTCACGACCCTTGCCGCAGGGGTGGCTCATGAGATTAAAAACCCCCTTGGATCAATCGGTATTCATATTCAGCTTATGCAGAAAGCCCTTAAAAGGGATAAAGCACTAACCCAGGAAACTGCGGGTAATTTTCTTGCCATAATCAACGAAGAGGTGGAGAGACTTAACGAGATAATTGTGGATTTTCTCTTTGCGGTGCGTCCAATGAACACTTCTTTGACACTTACTCGTATTAACTCTGTTGTTACGGACCTTATTGAGTTTGTGAAGCATGAATTAGAGCAGAACGGAATTGTTATTCATATGGATCTTGATCCGAATATCCCCAAGATATACATGGATGAGAAATATATGAAGCAGGCTCTTTTAAATATAATAAAGAATGCAGAAGCTGCAATGCCTGAGGGTGGGGAGCTGACTGTACAAACCTTTGAAGGGGACGGTATGGTTCATCTGCATATTAAGGATACAGGAACCGGGATATCGGAAGATAATATGGCCAAAATATTTGAACCCTATTTTACTACAAAGGATTTTGGTTCCGGGCTCGGACTTACTGTAGTTTACAAGATAATCAAGGAGCATGACGGAGAGATTTTTCTCGATTCCAAAGAGGGAGAGGGGACTGTATTTATGCTGACCTTCCCTATCCCTCAGAAGGTTAAACGTCTTCTTGACTGGAGAGGTGGCAATGAAGTTTAACATACTGATCGTTGATGATGAAAAGAACATAAGGGAAGGGCTGGGACAGTCTCTGACCATGGACGGATACAAGGTATACCTTGCAGAAAACGGTAAAAAGGGACTTGAAGCCATTAACAGTAATGATATTGATCTTGTTATTACTGATCTGAAGATGCCGGAACTATCAGGTGAACAGCTCCTGAAGAAGGTAACTTCAACCAATCCCAACATTCCGGTAATAATTCTCACCGGACACGGCTCTATTGAGACAGCAGTAAACGCCATGAGGGACGGAGCCTTTGATTTTTTAACCAAACCGGTGAACCTTGACAGATTGTCCCTTCTTGTTAAAAGAGCCTTGTCCAGCCGCCAGCTGGTATTAAAACACCGTGAGCTGGAAGAAGAGGTCAAACGGCTGAGCAGTAGACAGAAATTTAGCTCCATAATCGGTAAAAGTGCCCAGATGCGCAAGATTCTGGAGATAATCGACCAGGTGGCAGATACCAAAGCATCGGTACTTATAACCGGTGAGAGCGGTGTCGGAAAAGAACTGGTGGCTGATGCTATTCATAACCTTTCCAGAAGGCGGGATAACAGTTTTATCAAAGTGCATTGTGCAGCACTATCGGAAAATCTATTGGAAAGTGAACTTTTCGGACATGAAAAGGGATCCTTTACCGGAGCTATTGCCAGAAAAAGGGGGCGTTTTGAACTTGCAGACAAAGGGACCATATTCCTGGATGAGATCGGAGAGATCAATCAAAGTGTCCAGATCAAGATCCTGAGGGTTCTGCAGGAAAAGAAATTCGAGCGGGTGGGAGGAGAAGATACTATCGATGTAGATGTCAGAATAATCTCCGCGACCAACAAGGATTTAAAAGACGAGATAGAAAAGGGTGCTTTCCGTGAGGATCTTTTTTACCGCCTTAACGTTGTAAATATTCATGTACCCCCCTTGAGAGAACGGAAAGAGGATATTTCGCTGCTTGCCGCTGCCTTTCTTAAAGAACTTTCCGAAGAGAACGGCAAAAAGATAGACGGTATAGATCCAAAGGCATATCTTGCTTTATACGAGTATAACTGGCCGGGGAATATCCGGGAGCTTCGAAACTGCATTGAGAGTTCCGTTGTTATGTGCAAGGGAAACATAATTTCATTAGAGGATATGCCTCCGTCAATTACAGCTGAAAGCAGCAGTGACTATATAAAATTAACCCCTGGAATCACTCTGGAGGATGCCGAGAAAGAGGTTATCAGAATGACACTTATACACCAAAAGGGGAATAAAACAAAAACCGCCGAGGTACTGGGCATAGGGAGAAAAACACTACACAGGAAAATTCAGGAATACCAACTTGAAGCGGTGGAAGCGAAGGTTTAATTAGCTTTCTGCTTCGCTCTTTCCCATGCTCTGATTCTGTTGTAAGAGATATTTACCGCTTTGATCTTTTCATCTGAAGTATTATTCCGGTCAGGATGATATTTTTTAACCAGAAAGAGGTATTGTTTCTTTACAACCTTGAACGGTACGCCGAATGCAACCTCCATGACCCTGTAGTCTTCCCTGAGAAAATCGGGTGGTAGAGAGTTCGATGAATTATAGTTTGTTTCATCTTTTCCTGATAAAAAATCATTTAACTCATCCCATGCAGCACTATAGTCCAAGTCCTCATACTCATCTGTCTTTACCCCGTAGGATCTGAGGATGCGGTAAAATCTGTCAACTATCTGATTCATCGAAATAATAGTTTCCTCTAAAAACGTATTCCGGTTTGCCGGTTATATATACGTTGTTTGTGGTTTCGTTCTTCTGAAAGAAGAGCTCGCCTCCTTTGCAGTTTACCAGTATTTCATTGTCGCAGTATGAACGGTAGGATGACGCTGATCCTGCAACTGAAGCTGCAAAAATCATATCCTTTTCGAGCCGGCGGAAAACAGGTTCAATCTTTATTTCATCATTGCTGTAAACTGTAGTGAAAACGGTTTTGTACCTGCGGGACATATCATTTTCAAGATTAAAAAGGCGGGCAATTTCCTCTTTCTCTTTTCTGTTTTTGTTAAAAAAGAAAAAGACGGCGCCTGCTCCGGGAATCCGGTCAAAGGAAACAGGTGTGTACATGTATTCATTGCCGTTAATCCTCATCATCTCTTCGTTTTCGGTTCGGGCAACTCCTGTAGAAATTCTGAAAGTCAGACTGTCAATGGAATCCACCGTAACGACAGATCCGCTGGAGAAAAAACTAATCTTGCCGTCCCTGGAAAAGCCGTAGTCAAAGAGAAACTTGGAAGCACAGAGGTATGCATCAAAGCAAGGAGTTTTAATTCCTGCATAGTTATAGTGATGAACCGTTGCACTGAACTCAGGATTTTCTGAAAGGAAGATAACACCGTTCGAGCCAACTCCTTCAGTGCGTCTGGATATATGCCGTGTTATTTTTGCCCGGCTTTCTTCAGAAGGAAGTCCCCCTTTAAGAAGATTGAAGAGGATAAAATCGTTTCCACACAGGTTCAGTTTGTAAAAATCTAGTTCCATCTGATATCAATACTAATCTAAAAGATAAAAAAAGACTACAATAATCTTGATTATTTCCTTCTTCTATGGCTTTCTTTTAAACAGATGAAAATCGCTGAGAAACTTACTCCTGAAGTAATAATAAAGATGCGGGAATCTGTTAAAGATGCCGAGGGGCAAGAGGTCCTTTTTGTTGTAAAGAATAACGAAGACGGGATCGGCTGTGAAGTAATTGTTGCTGCGCAGGGTAATGACAACGCTGCTCCTGCAATATTCCCCTACATGGAAAAGGGCGATAGTGTTATTCATAATCATCCTTCGGGAGTTCTAAAACCAAGCAGTAATGATTTATCTGTTGCCTCCCGTCTTGGGAATCAGGGAATTGGTTTTTACATAGTAAATAATACTGTTACAAAAATTTACAGTATCTGTGAGCCTGTTTCACCGGGAAGAGTAAAACAGCTGGATACCGGAGAATTGTGCTCTATCCTGCTTCCCGGAGGAGTATTGAGCAGAGAGTTTGAGCATTACGAGGTAAGAGATCCCCAGGTAGAGATGCTGGAAGGTGTTGTTGATGCGTTTAACGAACAGAAAGTACTTGCCGTCGAAGCCGGGACTGGAGTTGGAAAGTCCTTTGCTTATCTGATTCCTTCCTTAAGGTGGGCCCAGCTTAACAAGGAGAGGGTCGTTATCTCGACAGCAACTATAAACCTTCAGCAGCAGCTCATGGATAAGGATATCCCCCTGATTAAAAAGCTGACCGGTTCGGATGTAAAAGCTGTTCTCATAAAGGGAAGAGGAAACTTTGTATGTTTAAGACGTCTGGATGAGATCGGAAGCCAGGGGGAGCTTTTCAGCGATGATAACGAAGAACTCTCCAGATTATCACAATGGGTAGAAACTACTTCCACAGGTAGTAAGTCTGATCTCTCTTTTGTACCGAGCCCCGGTTTGTGGAGCAGAGTCTGTTCCGAATCCGATGCCTGTATGGGAATGAAATGTCCCCAAAGAGACCGTTGTTTTGTTTTGAAAATGAAGAAGAATGCAGCTGATGCAAATATTCTTGTTGTGAATCATCATATTCTGTTTTCCGATCTTGCCATGAGGGTGAACGGTGCCGGTTTCAACGCAACTGCTGTGCTGCCTCCCTTTGGAAGAGTGATATTTGACGAGGCCCATACCATTGAAAAGAGCGCAACAAGCTTTTTTTCGGAAAATTATAATAAATTCAGTCTCTACAGGAATTTAAATTTCCTCTTTTCCAGAAAGGGAAGGAAAAAGTACGGCATACTGGAGAAAGTTAAAAAATACCTTCCCGAGCCTTCTGTATTGAACGGAATACCTGTACTTATAAACAACGTAAGGGATAAAGCAGAAAGGGTTGAACAGCTTTCCCGGTTTTTCCTGGGGGGAGAAAGCTCTCTGCGGATAGTGGACACGGATGATTCTTCTGAGCTTGAGAATATGTTTGTAGCCCTTTACGAACTCCAAAGAGATTTGCTCAAACTTGTGGATACACTCAAAGAGCATACAGAAGAGCTGTTAGCCGATGGAGATGATAATTCTGATATATTTGAACTAAAGGTAAATTTGCAAAGACTTCAGAAAATTTGCGGTATCATCGGCTCCTTCAGGAAGTTTAACGAGAGGACAGATTATATTTTCTGGCTGGAAAAGAAAAAAACCGGGAAAAGTGAGATCTATACCTCCTTCTCCATAACACCGCTGGATATCTCAGATGTGATGAAAAGGGCGGTGTATGACACTCAGTCGACAATTATTATGACTTCTGCAACGCTGACCATAGGGAGGAAGTTTGATTTCTGGAAAAAAAGAATCGGACTTTTCCCTGAGGAGGAAGGGAGGACTTCTTTCAAACAGCTGGAGTCTCCTTTTGAGTATAAAAAACAGGTTCTTCTGGGAATTCCCTCTGATGCCCCTGATCCGTCCATCGGGGGATTCCAGTCGTATATTTCTGATATTGTCGGGAAGATTGTTTCTATTTCAGAAGGGAAAGCTCTTGTCCTGTTTACCTCCTATTCAATGCTGCAGAAGACCTATATGGAGGTAAGTCCCCTGTTGGGTGAGCTGGGGATAACGGTACTTAAACAGGGAGAGAAGGACAGGGCAAAGCTGCTTGAGACCTTTACCTTTGATGTTTCCAGTGTACTCTTTGCAACTGATTCATTTTGGGAGGGAGTGGATATCCCCGGAGATTCCTTAAAAGTAGTAATTATTTGTAAACTGCCCTTTAGAGTGCCTACGGATCCCATAGTTATGGCAAGAATGGAACTGATTGAACTTTCTGGAGGGAACCCGTTCTTTGAGTTATCAATTCCCGAGGCTGCCATGAGACTCAAGCAGGGTTTCGGCAGACTGATGAGACGCAAAAGTGATCATGGGGCAGTATTAATTCTTGACCCGAGGATAATAAAAAAAAGTTATGGGAAAATTCTTCTTTCATCTCTGCCGGAAACGGTAACAAGCATAAAAAAAAGCAGCGAAATGCTGCTGGATCTGGAAAACTTTCTGTACCATCTGTAAGGAAAAAGCAGCTCTAAAAAAAGAGCTGCTTAATTTTCTGATTCAATAACCTATTCAATAATTGCAAGTATGTCGGACATTCTTAACAGAAGGTGATCTTCTCCCTCAATTGTTACCGCGGTTCCCGCATATTTGTCATACATTACTTTCTGGCCGACTTTAACCTTGATCATGTCTTTGTCATCACCAACTTCAACAACAACACCAGTCTGTGTTTTTTCCTGTGCAGTCTGGGGTATAAACAGTCCGCTTGCTGTTTTTTCTTCCATCACTTCTGTCTTGATCAATACGCGATCGCTAAGGGGTTTAACCTTCATAAATTTCCTCCTGAATATAAAAAGAGTTCACTTTCAGCTCAATGATGCTGGCTTTTAGAGAAATATACGCATGAAAAAATTAATCGTCAAGAAAAAATTAGTAAAATTAGAACTTGTCATTCAGGAAAATGATTTGTATCTTTATTTCATGGCACTACAGTTGTACAACCCGGAGAATTATAAAGCCAGAACCACTGAAAACAGAAAGATATTTTTTTCTGTACAATTTTCTCTGTATCTCAAGATAAGCGGCAGAGGAATTCGGTCTCAGGCGGAGCGGGATATGATTGAGGATCTGCTGTCTGTGTACTGGGAGGAACTGGATAAGTCTGGACTGCTGGACGGCAAAAGTATGGAAGAAAAAATCATGATCTGCAGTGAGCTTACTGTGTACTTCCCGTATACCGAGGTTCCTGACTATTTGATCCGGAAAAGTTTCGAAGATCAGCTGTAAACGCTTTTTTTGTCCTATTTTGAACCGTTTTCTCCTTG
>QNBL01000028.1 GCA_003641695.1 Spirochaetota bacterium | reverse complement strand
TGTCAGCCAATGAGCTGAAAAAGGTAATGGAGCAGCTGAAAAGGGGAAAAGACCTTTTAACCATACATCGGCAAATGGGTCTTCTGCATAAGTACCAGGTGGATCTTGTACGGATACGGGATCAGGGGCGTTTCTGACCAGGTTACGGAGATAAACCGGGAGATAAAAAAACCGGCCTTACCGGCCGGCTTGCTAAAACCATTTCCTGGAATTAATACGTGGCCCATCGATCACCATAGCAGTATTCGTATTGACCGGTCGAATCATTAAATGCAAAGTTTGGAACGGTACCGGGGTTTGTATCATCTGAAAGTACAAATTCTCCAGAATCCAGCGAACCTGATGCATCAGAATCCTGCCGGAAGGTTAGTAATTTTTTCCGGCACTTGCCACGTTTGCAGGGTCAAAGGCATGGCAGGGAACAACTCCGTATACCGTTTTACATTCGGGACAGTGGTATTCAAATGTTTCCATCTGGAAAGTGCTCCCGCATTCACTACAGGTAACCTCTAAAGGAACCGGTAGAAACTGCTCTGCAAACCCCATCGCACGTACCTTGTCTACCGTAGCCTGGCCTGTTTCAAAGCTTCCTGAACATCCATCGTGTACTCCCATTTATTCCTCCTATTCTATTCTATTCCGGTTAATGTTTCACCCCTGCGCAGTCTGCTGCGCAGGGATTGTATCTTCCTGTCCATCTCTTCTATTTGGGAGAGAATTTCCCGTTCTTTGTCTGTTGTTTCCAGGATGGTTTCTATCCCGCCGTTTTTTATGACGATCCTCCGGTCGCCCATAAGGGCCAGAATGGGATCATGGGTTGCCATCAATACGATCTTGCCTTCGGAGACAAGCAGATTAAGCGCTTTTTTCCGGTCAATACCGGCATTCTCAATCTCATCGATGAGTATTATGGGTGACTTGCTCAGAATTGCGGTATCTGCAATCATCAATGCCCGGGACTGCCCGCCGCTGAGGGAGGTTATCGGGGTATCTTGTGAGAAACTTTCCCCTGCAAGCAGGTTCGCCTGATCAAGGATCCTTTCCAGTACCGATTCCTTTTCGGTGATCAGTCTGCTTTCCGCATGAAGAGAGAGAAACTCGTATACCGAAAGATCCATTACAAAATTCATGTTCTGGGAAAGTTGAGCGACAAGTTTTTCGGAGGAGGAGTAACGCCATTTCTTCTCTGGTTCCTGGCCATTGATAAGTATTGTCCGTCCTGTCGGGGTATCATTTCTGGCAGCCCATTCAATATCACCCAGGAGCCTGCTCTTTCCCGAGCCGGTAGGTCCGACAATGGATATGATTTCGTTCTTTTGTATCGTAAGATCTGAAAAACGCTCATCCTCTCCTGTTTTATAATGTCCCGGCAAGATTGTAAGTGACTCCACAGTGCTCCCGGTTTCACCCAGAAAAGAGAGCATTTGAGAGATGTACTCATTCAGTCTGGAGATGAAATGGGCGGGATCGATTGCCATCTCCTCTTTTGTATTTTCATCTATAGCTGAGAAGAAATCATGCAGTGATTGATCCATGCTGGTGTCGGGATCGACTCCATTGTTTTCCAGAAATGTTCTTGCAAAGGGATACTTTTCCAAAAGGGTGCCTATTGTCATCTGATCAATCATCTTCTATTGTTCCTTACCCAGATCTATCTTTCTCACATTCCCCATTTGGTAACTTTCTCCAATTCGAGTCTCTCCCAGACAGTAGGAACAAAGAGCTGCAGGCATGGAAAAGCGTAAGGTTTTTCCCTTTAACGAGGTGATATGATCTTTTTCGGAAAAAAGCAGGGTGGACAGTTCGAAGCTTCCCTGTCCGGTGAGTCCGTTAACATGGAGGATTACCGCCTTCGGGTTAACACTGTGTACCCTGGAGGCAAAAACTTCTCTCTCTGCCTGGGAAACAATATCACCTTTGGTAATGACAACGATATCAGCACTTTTAAGCATCGGACCTATTTTTTTTGGCGTTCCTATACCGCTCAGGTTGTCTATAACGCACACAGCATTAATTCCCTTTATGTAGGGGGAACATCTGTTGCACAGGCCCGCTGATTCACTGACAAGGAGATCAAATCCGTTCCTGATCCCCCAGTCTACAACCTCTTCAATGTTGCTGACAAAGTAATGATCCGGGCACAGTCCCCCGGACAACCCCTTTCTCACTTCTATCCCTGCTTTCTCATAAAGGGTATCATCGTCCGTATAGAGGCAGTCGAATTTTACCACACCGACTTTAAGGCCCCTGTTTTTCAGTGATTCTATTGTCTTAAGTATAACCGAGGTTTTCCCAACCGAAGGCGGTCCCGATACTGTTATCAGATTCATGCTTCAATCCTTTCTGTTACCGACTCTTCGAAAAGAGCCTCGCATTCTTTAATCGTTCCTGCAATATCTGTACTGTAAATATAGTCCCATCCAAGCCAGGAAAATAACTTGTTCTCATCCAGCCTGTTATCCACTTCGGGGTTTGTGCTTGGGAAGAGTCCCTGGTGGGAAAGGATCTCCCCAACCTCTCTGGAGGCAAAGAAGGTAACTACTTCTTTGAGTTTGTCCTCCTTCTCCGCCTTGGCCAGCATGAAAAGAGGACTTATAATTGCTCCATCCTCGGGCCAAACCGCAGTCATGGTGCTCCCTTCCCTGACCGTCTTGGTGAAGAAGTAGGGCAGGATGGTAATAACAGGCCGGTTGACTGTTTTTCGGTCGCTTTTAACCATCTGGGAAGGGTGGAGCGATTCAAGAAGACTCCGTCCCAGCTTCCTGACCCCTTCAGGGCCGAACCGTTTGTGAATATTCAGCAGCATTCCGTTAAACAGGTCGAAATCTCCCACTGGAAGGGATACACTGTTTTCAAACTCTTTCCCAAGGATATCCCCCCATGTCCGGGGAACTTTCCTGTCTCCAAGATCTTTCAGGTTGACCAGAAATACAGCAGGGACAACCCCTATCATGGAATAGTGTCCTCTGGGATCTTTCAGGTCGTATCCGTCAAAGGAGGAGTTTATCTTGACGTCCGGAACAAGATCCTTGAAGACCCCGTTTTTCTTGAATTTCCCGATTTTTTCTTCGTCAAAAAAAAGATCAAATCCTGCTGATATGAACAAATCAGGAATACCGGAAGGATCTGTTATCTCTGAAAGGTTGTCATCAATCCACTCAACACCCATGGATGCTGCTTTCAGTTCGTAGTCCAGCGCAATACCGTATTCCTGAGTGTATTCTTTAGAAAATTTCTTGAAAGATTCCATAAGGGGAATTCGTACCGGGCAGGGGAGCAGCCCGGCAATTTTCAGGTTTTCCGAATTACCGCTGGTTTTGCTTCCTGAAAGGGTAACATCCTCATCTCCCAACCCCTCAATAGCTGTAACAAGAAGTTGTGCAAAGGAATCTGTATCCCTCTTTTGAAAGGTAAGTGCTGTTTCCAGATTTATTTTTTTCCCAAAATCCGCTCTTTTAGCTGCATCTCCCATCTGGGGGAACCCGTTGGCGGTAAAGACCGGTACGGTTTGAGGATATTTCTCGGTAATTTCGAAAAGGGTATCAGTTAAAGAAAAATATTTATTGAACATAACATGAGTATAATACTAATATAAACTACTGTTCAATAGCCATTATCTTGTTTACCCGTCTTTCATGCCGGCCGCCCTGAAACTTTGCACTAATAAAGGCTTCAACCATATCTTCTACCGGTTCCGGGTATTCAATCCTGCCGCCAAAGGCGATCATGTTGGCATTGTTGTGTTCCCTGGACATCCGGGCGGCGAATACATTCTGGGGCAGTGCACAGCGTATCCCTTTCACTTTGTTGGCGGAGATGCTGATTCCGATACCGGTTCCGCAGCATACCACTCCGAAATCGTAATCGCCTGAGAGAAACTCGCGGGCGGTTTTTTCTGCAAAATCAGGATAATCTACCGAGTCTGAAGAATTAACTCCCATATCCCTGATCTCATATCCCTTGTTTTTAAGGAATTCGGCAATCCTGTCTTTTAATTCGTAACCGCCGTGATCAGCTCCCAGTACTACCTTTTTCATAAACACTCCTTAACTAACTGCTCCCGTTTAGCGGGGAGGAAAATCATATTCTTTTTCAAAAAGCTCAACAAACCTGCTGCATGCTTTCTCTTCATCCGGACCATCCACTGAAATGGTAACCTCCGAGCCCTTTACCAATCCCATGGCAAGAAGAACCATAACGTTGTCCAGGGGCATCGTCATCCCGTTTGAGGTTATCTCTACCTTGCCCGGATAGGTTTCTACCTCTTTAAATATTTCACCGGAGGGCCGTACGTGTATACCGGCACTGTTCTTTACCACTGCAGTTTTTTTCACCATAGAATCAAGAATATACATTATAAAGTGCTTTTTCTACAGCTTTTCACAGAAAAAGAAGCTGATTTTGTATAAAAAAAAGTAAATTTATTGTATATCTGAACCATGAAATCAAGAATTATTGTAATAATCTTACTTTTACTTGTCCTTGCATTAAGCGGCTGCCGGCGTGGTGAGAAATCATTCATATCAGATACCCACTTTGCTCTCGGGACAGTGAATACGGTAAAAATACCGGGTGCAAAAGCGGAGAAACTCATTCAGGGGTGTTTCGATATTCTCGATTCAGTTGAGGAAAAAATGAGTCCAAACCTTGGGAATAGTGAAATTGGAGCAGTAAATGTTAACGCCGGAATAAAACCCGTTAAAGTTTCCAATGATACATTTGCTGTTATCAAGAAAGGACTTGAGATAGCAGCTCTCGGGGACGGATATTTTGATATAACAATAGGTCCGGTGGTAAGTTTGTGGGGGATCGGTACCGATTCTGCTCATGTACCCGGTAATAGCGAGTTGAAAAAAGCTTTAAGCAAGGTGGATTATCATAAGGTTCTTCTTGATGAAGAAATGCAGACAGTCTATCTGAAAGATCCGGGGATGAGCCTGGATCTCGGGGGCATAGCCAAAGGCTGGGCAGCGGACAGGATTCAGAATTTTCTTGTTTCCAACGGTGTTGAACGGGGAATTATCAATCTTGGAGGGAACGTTCTTGTTATTGGAAGCAAGACCGTTAAGGATCCATGGCGTGTAGGAGTACAGAATCCTGAGGACAGCAGGGGAAGTTATATAGGAATAATAGAAGCGGATAACAAAGCTGTGGTAACTTCAGGGAAGTATGAGAGATACTTCGTTGAAAATGGGCACCGGTACCATCATATCTTTGATCCCTTTACCGGATATCCTGTGGAAAATGATCTTATCAGTGTTACAATCGTTGCAACAGAATCTGTTGTTGCAGATGCTTTTTCCACTCTTGTTTTCGTATTAGGCAGGAAGAGAGGGATGGCTCTCATTGAGGAGGTCCCTTTTGTAGATGCACTTATTGTCAACAAGGAGCATAGTGTCTATACTTCCCGGGGGTTAAAGAAGATATTTTCCCTGACAGACAAATCTTACAGGATGGCAGATTGATGGATAAAGAATTTACAAATGGGAGCTGGTATGAGATTATTCTTCCCTACGGTAAAAAGTTCACTGCCCAGTATGTACTGGGTGGGAGCTCCGGGAGAGAAGAGTGGTTCTATTTCAGTGATGGATCGGGGAAGCTTGTAAAGGATATCGTCCCCTTTGCTGTTGAGATTAATAAAAGGGACAATCCGCATCTTGAACGGAGCATAATAGATTTTCTTGACGATGAAGAAGATGTATAACTACTCTCCTTTTATGCGGCAGCGCTGTTTTCGGTAACGGTACTTTATAAATACTGTATTTTCTTAAGTATATATAAAATTTAATCTTGCATTAAACTTCGTTAAGTGGTAGTTTTTTCTCTATCAGGAGGGAACAATGAACGGAGCAAGAATTTTTGTTGAGAGTTTAAAAAAAGAGGGTGTTGATACTCTGTTCTGCTATACGGGAGGTGCAGTTATCTCCATTTTTGATGAGCTGCATAAGCACGGGGAAGGGATTAGACTGATCCAGCCCAGACACGAGCAGGGAGGAACGCATGCTGCAGACGGGTATGCACGCTCGACAGGAAAACCGGGTGTTGTCCTTGTTACATCGGGACCCGGCGCGACCAATACCATTACGGGAATTGCCACTGCGTACATGGATTCGACGCCGCTGGTCGTTATCACCGGGCAGGTTTCTACGGATAAAATAGGTACAGATGCTTTTCAGGAGTCTGATGTAACCGGGATTACCCTCCCTATCACCAAGGCTAATTTTCTGGTAAAAGATGTTAATGATCTTGCAATAACCATAAAAAGAGCATTTTATCTTGCAACTACGGGAAGACCGGGACCTGTTGTCATTGATATACCGGGGGATGTCCAGAAACAGGATTGTAAATTTAACTATCCCGATGATCCCGGACTCACCAGTTACCGGCCGAAAGAATCCGGTCATCCAAAGCAGATAAAGACTACTGCAAAGATGCTCTCAAAGGCAACGAAACCCCTGATCCTTGCCGGTGGCGGAGTGAATCTCTCCCAGGCCAATGATGAACTGAATAAATTCTTGAACAAATATAAAATCCCTGTTGCCACAACACTCATGGGTCATGGAATTAATCCGGAGGATGAAAGGCTTTTCTGCGGATTTGTCGGAATGCACGGAACCCTCTATGCCAACTATGCAATCCAGAATGCTGATTTGATAATTGCAATCGGGGTAAGGTTTTCCGACCGGATTACGGGAGATGTTTCTGTATTTGCAAAAAATGCAAAACTCATTCATGTTGATATAGATCCTGCTGAGATAGGTAAAAACATACCGGTGGATCTTCCTATTGTCGGTCCTGCCAAGTCTGTTTTAATGGAGCTGAACGGAGCCGATATCAAAGGAGATTATTCTGCCTGGGTTAAGGAAATTGATGATTATAGAAAAAAGAATCCGCTTGTATACGAGAAGACAGGTACCCTGAAACCACAGTATCTGGTTGAGCTCGCATCAAAGATATTTCCTGAAGACACCATTGTTGCTACCGATGTCGGACAGAATCAGATGTGGGTAGGGCAGTATTACAGATTTCGTCATCCCCGGACCTTTCTTACATCCGGGGGACTCGGAACCATGGGATTCGGGCTTCCTGCTGCCATAGGTGCAGCAGTCGGGAACCCTGACAGGCAGGTGCTTATGTTTTCCGGGGACGGAGGATTTCAGATGAACATGCAGGAGCTCAACACAATACGGAAGTACAATCTCAAAGTAAAAATGATCATTATGGATAACAGCTACCTAGGAATGGTAAGGCAGTGGCAGGAACTGCTTTTTGAAAAAAGGTATTCCGGTACCGATATGGGCGATAATCCCGATTTTATCAAACTTGCCGAAGTCTTCGGGATAAAAGCGGTACGGCTCGGAAGACCGGAGGATGCGGAAAGGGTTATAAACGAACTTGCTGCATGTGAAACCAGTATGCTTGTGCACGCTGTAATAGATCCGAATGAGAATGTTCTTCCCATGGTTCCTGCGGGAAAACCTCTCGACAAGGTAATTACGAAGTTTTAGGGGGTTGAAAAAAATGGCAGAAAAAGAACAGTTAACAGATCATATCGTTTCGGTGCTTGTTAATAATCATCCCGGAGTCCTCTCCAAGGTAACAAGTCTGATTACCCGCAGAGGTTTTAACATTGATGGAATATCTGCAGGAAATACAAAGCAGAGCGATATGTTCCGTTTGACAATTGTTGTCAAAGGTGATGACCGGAGTATAGAGCAGATTCAAAAGCAGCTCTACAAGATAATCGATGTTGTGAAAGTCTGGATTATAACTCCCGAGTCCAAGCTGGACAGGGAGATCGGTTTGATAAAGATAAAGATTCCCCAGTCGCTGAGAAATGAAATTCTCCAGATGATAAACGTATTCAAAGCCTCTATTATAGATGCGGGCCCGGAAGGGTTTATTGTTGAAATAACAGGTACCTCCGAAAAGATTGATTCTTTTTTGAGTCTGTTTGAGCATCATCAGATTGTAGAGGTCGCACGGAGCGGAATTGTTGCAATGAACAGATGGGATAAAAAATAAAGAAAGGAGTAAAGAAAAATGAGAAGTGATCAAATGAAAAAAGGGAACAATAGAGCACCCCACAGGTCGCTCATGAAGGCCCTTGGTTTAACTGACAAAGAGATATATCAACCGATTATCGGAATAGCGTCATCGGCCAATGAGATTATCCCCGGTCATATCCATCTTAAATCAGTAGAAGATGCGGTAAAAGCAGGGGTTCGGATGGCCGGAGGAACACCAATGCAGTTTTCAACCATTGGTATATGTGACGGAATAGCAATGGATCACGAAGGTATGTATTATTCCCTCCCTTCCAGAGATCTTATTGCAGACTCTGTTGAAATCGTTGCAAAAGGTGCTCCCTTTGACGGATTAGTATTTATATCCAACTGTGATAAAATAACCCCGGGAATGCTCATTGCCATGGGGCGTCTTAATATTCCTTCCATACTGATAAGCGGCGGACCCATGATGGCCGGATGTTATCAGGGTAAATCAATCGATCTGGTTTCGGTATTTGAAGCCGTAGGAAGTTACTCCGTAGGAAGTATCGGCGAAGATTACTTCAAGGAAATTGAAAACAGGGCGTGCCCCGGAGCAGGTTCCTGTTCAGGACTCTTTACTGCTAACTCGATGAACTCCCTTGCCGAGGCTCTCGGGGTCGCTCTTCCGGGTAACGGAACAATTCCTGCTGTAGATGCACGAAGAATCCGTCTCGGTAAAGAGGTCGGAATGCAGGTAATGAAGCTTGTTGAACGGGATGTAAAACCACGGGATATAGTTACAACAGATTCTTTTTACAATGCAGTAGCTGTCGATGTAGCCCTCGGAGGATCCACGAATACCACGCTGCATCTGCCCGCAATTGCGGATAGTTTCGGAATACCGTTCTCAATAGATCTTTTTGATGAACTTTCCCGGAAAGTTCCCCATCTGTGCCACATGTCTCCTGTAGGGGATCAGCATATTGAAGATCTCGATGAAGCCGGCGGTGTTTCTGCTGTATTCAACAGACTTCAGGAACTGGGAGTCTTGAAGGAAGATACCCTTACCGCAAGTCTTAAATCTGCCGGAGAGATAGCAAGTTCGGTTAAACCTTTTAACGAAGATGTTATCCGGCCCCTTTCAAATCCCTACCACAAGGAGGGAGGTCTTGCAGTCCTTTACGGTAATCTTGCTTCCGCCGGGTCCGTGGTAAAGCAGTCGGGAGTTCCTGAGAGCCTCAAGTTTCATGAAGGACCAGCTGTTGTCTATGAAGACGGGGAGCTTGCTTCGAAAGATATACTTGCAGGGAAGATAAAGAGCGGTGATGTTATTGTAATACGGTACGAAGGTCCACGAGGCGGTCCTGGAATGAGGGAGATGCTTTCCCCGACCTCCGCACTGGTGGGAGTGGGACTGCTGAATGATGTCGTCCTGATCACCGATGGACGATTTTCCGGGGGTTCTACAGGCGCCGTAATCGGCCATGTATCACCGGAAGCTGCTGACGGCGGCCTTATTGCCGTTGTTCAGAATGGAGATACGATCCGGTTGGATCTTGAGGGAAGAAAACTGGAACTTCTGGTTTCAGATGAAGAGATAAAGCAGCGGTACGAAAATCTTGAGATCAAAGAAAAAGACTTTGGACAGAGTTTTCTTGGACGTTATGCTCACTTTGTGCAGTCAGCGAATACCGGAGCAATACTAAGAAAGCCGGGAGATAAGGAGAATATATGAGTCACAGAATTGCAGTTCTTCCCGGAGACGGAATAGGACCAGAAGTAATGAAGGAATCCCTCAAGGTTCTGGATGCCGTTGCGGCTAAAGTGGGCATTGAGTTTGAATATGCAGAAGGAGCAATTGGGGGGATTGCCATTGATCAGTACGGTACTCCGCTCCCTGAAAGCACTGTGAAGCTGTGCAGCAGTTCTGAAGCTGTACTTCTGGGTAGTATTGGAGGGCCAAAATGGGACAATCTGCCTCCGGAAAAACGGCCGGAGCTCGGCGGGCTGCTGGCATTGAGAAAGTCCCTTAATCTATTTGCCAATTTACGACCGGTAAAGGTGTACGATGCGGTAAAAGGCCTTTGTCCCCTTGCTGCTGACAGGCTTTCCGGCGGGCTAGATATTCTGACAGTCCGGGAGCTTTCCGGCGGGATCTACTTTGGAACTCCGAAAAAAGTAGACGATACCACAGGGATGGATACCATGATTTACTCTGCCGGGGAGGTGGAAAGGATTGCACGGATCGGTTTTGAAGCAGCAAAGAGCAGACGGAAAAAGGTTACCTCAGTAGACAAAGCGAACGTACTGCATACTTCAATCCTTTGGAGAAATACGGTAGAACGGGTAGCAAAGGACTATCCTGAAATCGAGCTTAACCATATGTATGTGGATAATGCTGCCATGCAGCTTATTCTGGATCCATCGCAGTTCGATATCATTCTTACCGGTAATCTCTTCGGCGATATCCTTTCTGATGAATCTGCAGCCCTTGCAGGATCCCTTGGTATGCTTCCGTCAGCATCCCTCGGTACAGAGATAAACCTTTTTGAGCCTTCCGGAGGATCAGCTCCGGATATAGCAGGGAAGGGAATAGCAAACCCGATAGCTCAGATTCTGTCTGCAGGAATGATGCTGGAGTATTCTTTGGCAAATATTGATGCTGCAAAACGGATCTACAGCGCCGTTGACAAGGTAATTGCATCGGGTCTCAGGACAGCCGATATAGCCTCAGGCGGAGAGACTGTTTCCACTTCCGAAATGGGAGATGCAATAGCCGCTGTTGTTTAGGATTTAATTGATCCTGCTACCATCCCTTTGATTATGTACTTCTGTGCAAACAGGAAAAAAACTATTATGGGGATGATTGCCATGAGTATTGCAGTAAGAATCAGGTCCCACTGTTTAACATAAGCCCCTGCAAAATTGGCAACTGCCAGGGGTATCGTTTGAACCTTGTTCCCTTTTCCTAGAATGAGGAGGGGGAGTAGGTAGTCATTCCATATCCATATTCCATTAAGAATCATCACTGTCGCATGTATCGGGGTGAGCAGGGGAAATATGATCCGGTAAAAAACCTGATCCTTCCTGCATCCGTCTATTGTTGCAGCTTCTTCAAGTTCGTAGGGGATGCTCTTAATAAATCCATGGAACATAAATATCGAGAGAGAAAGACCGAATCCCAGGTACGAAAGAATAAGCCCTCCCTGAGTCCGTAGAAGCTTGATTCCGGTAACAACATATATCTTCCGGTACCATGAAAGAAGGGGGAACATTACGATCTGAAACGGAATTACCATTGCTGCAACGAAGACAAGAAAGATTATTTTTGAAATCCGGGAGTTGTTCCGGACCAGTACCCAGGCTGCCTGGGATGAAAATGTATTAATCACAATTAGAGAGAGTACTGTTACCGTAGTACTGGTCATGAATGAAGAGGGGTAACGGATATTCTCACTGGTCCAGATCTTCTTCATGTTTTGAAAGATGAGGCTCCATTTTTCCGGCATTGCCATCGGATACTGGGTAATTGAGAAAGCATCCTTTGCTGAGTTTATGACAAGAATAAAAAACGGGAAAAGAAAAAGCAGAAATACAATTGCTGTTACTGCCTCCAGAACTACAAGGCGGCTTTTATTTTCTGTCATAGCTCGACCTCTTTCTTCTTGTTTATGCTGACCTGAATAACCGAAATAACCACCAGTACTACAAAGAATACCACTGCCCGTGCCTGGCCTTCAGCCAGCATATTTTTGACAAATGCTGTATTGTAGATGTTCAATGAGAGCAGTTCCGTTCCAAAGAGCGGTGTCCCCCGGAATATTGCAGAAGGGCCTCCTGCGGTTAGTGACACGTTGACATCAAATTGTTTGAACGACTGAACCAGGGTAAGAAACATGGTTATGGTAAAGGCCTGGGCAACCATAGGTACGGTAATATTTTTAAATTTCTGAAACTCATTGGCACCATCAATTGTGGCTGCTTCGAATAGGGATTCAGGTACACCTTCTATGGCAGCAACATAGATCATCATAATATAACCGGCATACTGCCATGTTCCCACGATTACCAGAGCGGTAACGGAAGATCCCACCTTGCTCAAAACAAGATTGTCCGGATTCGAGAGAAAATCAAGAACCGGGATTATATTACCCAGAGCAGGGATAGCATTATTGAAGATAAATTGCCAGATATATCCAAGGACGAGTCCGCCGATCAGGTTAGGTATAAAGAACCCTACCCGGTATATATTTTTTAACTTTAACCGACTTGTAACAACAAGAGCAAGGATAAGTGCCACTGCATTAATAAAGAGTACATTCAGTACTGTGTAAAGGGAGGTAATTATGAACGAATAGATGAAACTGGGATCCTGGAAACTATTCTTGAAATTAGCCAGTCCTACAAACTGCAGAGTAGAGTCAGCACGGGCAGAAGAACTCCAGTTTGTGAAGGAATAGAATATGCCCATGAAGAACGGTATTACAATAACCATTATAAACGTAAAAAGAACAGGGGCCAGAAATAACCAGAAAATCAAATTTGTTTTACGCTGTTTATTCATAAAAACCTCTTTAATGTTTCTAAAGAATACCGGTGGAAAAGGGAACCCCAAACCACCGGTACGTAATACCTACTTCAAGCCTTCAAAGGCTTTTTTCATGAGTTCGATAAATTTTGCTTTGTCAATGGAACCGTTGGCAAACTGATTGTAAATTGGTGCAAGGGTAAGATCCCTGAAGTCACCGGTAAAGTTGTACTGATTCCAGGAATAAACCTTCCCTTCTGCAGCCCACTGCTGTACAGATTTGGAGAGCTGTCCTGCGGGATTGAGCTTTACATTGCTGTATGCCGGGATCATTCCAGCTTTGTTAACCATAAAGTCCTGTCCTTCCTGAGTAAATACCATATCGTTAAGGAACTGTTTTGCAGCTTCAATGTTCTTTGACTCAGAATTGATCACGTAGAAAGAGGGTGCGGCGACAAAGATTCCGTCGGTTGCTGTATGCATGGAGCCGTGGGGCGCGAATGCCATCTTGAAAGTAGCATTTGCTGCTTTAATGTTCGGATCAACCCAGTTGCCCTGGTGTAGAAATGCTGCTTTCTGTGTAGCAAAAGCTCCTACCTGAGCATCGTAGTTTCCTGTTGTAAGAATAGCTTTGTCTGCATATTTAAAGAGGAGCTCAACCCAGTCTGCATATTCATTGAGCCGCTTCATATCAACCTGTCCTTTCAAAAGCTGGTTAACAACGGACATGTCTCCGTAGGGTAGACCGTTGGAAAGAAGGGAGTTGAAATTATGGTGTGCTGTAACCCAGCCCATTTCCGGTCCGGCAGCCATGGAAACAACAGAGTCTATTCCAAGTTTATCTTTCATTGAATCCAGTTTTTCAAAAGCGCTTCTATATGCTTCGTAGTTATCCAGCGAAGCTGGATCTATCCCTGCTTTGCTGAGCATATCAGCATTGTATGCCATTCCCCAGCCTTCTACAGCAACGGGAAAACCGTAAACCTTTCCATCCTTTGTAAACGCAACAGAGGTTTCTTTTACCCATTTTTCGTTGGAAAGATCCAGGATGATCCCTTCCCATTCCTTGTAGTCTTCAATCCCTGCAATAATAAAGATATCGGGCATATCTCCTGCAGCGTAGTCTGCTTTAAGCTGTTGTCCGAGGGTAATTGAAGAACTTCCTCCTACAGACTTTACTACAGCTGTGTTTCCGGTCTTTTCATTCCAGATTTTGGCATAGTCTTTTAAAGCCCCGTCAATCTCCGGTTTGTTCTGCATCAGGGTGATTGTTGCCCCTTTGGAAGTACCGGCTTCATTGTTCCCGCCTGCAAATACCAGGGAGGTAAGTGCAGTCATAACCATGAGCAGTGCAAATAGTTTTTTCATGTAATTCTCCTTATAAAAAATATATTCAGCTGATCCCTATCAGCATGATTCCCGTACTATGAGAGATGGGGTCACAACATCCTGAAGGAGTGCCCGTTCTCCCTGTTTATTGCCAGCGAGGATATCAATTAGTGTGCTGCAGGCCTTTACTGCCAGGGTCTCCTTTGGCTGGTGAATTGTTGTAAGCTGCGGGTTAAAGTATGTTCCCAGTTCTATATCGTCGTATCCAACAACCCTAATATCTTCCGGTACCCTGTATCCCCGTCTATTTAGTTCCTTGACTACTCCGAGAGCCATAATGTCTGCCTGCACAAAGATTCCATCAACTTTGTGCAAGATTTCTTTGTTGTTCCTGATTATCTCTTCCCCTTTAAAGAAACTGCATTCTGCTTCAAAGATAAGGTTTTTATCCAGCTTGAGCCCGTGTTCCTCCAGTGAATGGTAAAAACCCTTTCTTCTGTCGAGTATCTCAGGGTGGTCAGACTCGATGGTAATACACATGATAGATTTGCAACCGTGTGCAATAAGGTGATCGGTAGCTAATTTGCCGCCGGTAAAATTATCACTGAAAATATAGTTGAAGGTATCAGGTGTACAGAATTTAGGACGGTAATGAAGCTGAACAAAAGGTATGGAGTGTTTTGCCAGAAATGAATAGTCCTCTGCAGGGACATCGGAATCAACAATGATAAAGGCATCTATCTTGTTCTGCCTAACAAGTCTTCTGATGTTGCTGGATGAATTCCTCCTGCCAAAGGTGTAACTAGGGATAAAATCTATCCCTTTACTGTCCAAAACCTTCATGATTTCAGAAAGCAGGACCGTGTTGAATAGAGAAGCGCTGAAATCGGAACTTAATTCAGGATGTATTATTCCAACGGTGCCTGTTTTTTTGGTGCTGAGACTCCTGGCTCCAGCATTGAACTCAAAGTCGAGTTGCTCTGCAATTTCCCTGATACGCTGTTTTGTTTCCTCTTTTACCATGGGACTGTTGTTGAGGCTTCGGGAGACTGTGGAATGACTGACCCCTGCGAGTTTTGCAATATCTTTAATGGTAATATTGATATCAGCCTCCTTGGAAATTACACACGTGTGCATA
>QNBL01000027.1 GCA_003641695.1 Spirochaetota bacterium | reverse complement strand
TCGCAAAAGAGGGACAAACAATACATTGGGATAACTACAAAGATCAGGCCCGGGACAAGCTTAATATGAAATACCTTGTAGAAAAAGAGAACCTGGAAAGGATGAAATCTCTGAACTCTGTTGAATACAACGAGGGCAAAACGGAAATCATGTCCATTGCAAAGGGAATAATGAAAGGAAAGGATGCGGTAATCAAGTTTTACTGTGAGGGACCATCCCATAGTGAGTTTACCATGCCTTGTGTGCAGTTTACCGATTCCTGGTATGTCGCGCATTCAGAGTCCATTCTTTACCGTCCCGGATACGAACATTTCAAATCCATGGAAAACAAGGATGATTTCTTCAGGTTTATCCATTCTGCCGGAGAGCTTGATAAACTGGGTTGTTCAGTAAATCTGGACAAGCGCAGAATTTACATGGATTCCCAGAATAATATTGTGTATTCCATGAACAATCAGTATGCAGGTAACTCTGTTGGACTTAAAAAACATTCCATGCGCCTGGCCATCAATAAGTCGGGGAAAGAGGGCTGGCTCTGTGAACACATGTTTGTTATGGCCTGTTTAAATGAGGAAAAAGGCAGACGGACCTATTTTACCGGTGCCTATCCGTCTGCATGCGGGAAGACATCAACTGCAATGATTCCCGGAGAGGAAGTTGTCGGTGATGATATAGCCTATTTCAGGAACATCGAGGGCGAGTTCCGTGCGGTTAACGTTGAACAGGGGATATTCGGAATAATCAAGGATGTTAACGTAAAAGATGATCCGGTTATTTTTGAGAATCTCATGAAAGAACAGGAATTGATTTTTTCCAATGTTCTTCAGGGGCCTGACAATAATCCTTACTGGCTTGGTTCAGGTTTGGAGACTCCGGACAAGGGAAGAAACCATTCAGGACCGGACTGGTACAAGGGGAAAAAGGATGCCGACGGCAACGAGATTGGAGTTGCACATGGTAACGCCAGATATACCATGCGACTTGATTATCTGAAAAACTTTGATAAAGAAGGATTTGAAAACAAGAAAGGTGTCAAGGTTCAGGGAGTTCTGTACGGAGGCCGTGATTCAGATATAACCGTACCGGTTGAGGAATCTCCATCCTGGGAAGATGGAATTCTTCTTAAGGCATGTACTCTTGAATCAGAAACAACCTCTGCAACACTCGGGGCAGAAGGGGTAAGGAAGCCTTCGCCGATGGCAAACCTGGACTTTGTTTCCTACCCTATAGGTGAATATACAGATAACAATGTTAAGTTTGTAAACGGAATGAAAGAAATCCCCAGGATTTTCTCCACAAATTACTTCCTTAAAGACAAGGACGGCGAGTTCTGCAACAGTAAGCTGGCAAAGAAGGTATGGCTCCACTGGGCAGAGGGGAGAATTCACGGAGAGTATGAAGCCCTTGATACCCCAACCGGTAAAATACCGTTGTACAAGGATGTTAAGGAACTTTTTAAAAAGTTCCTTGATGAAGAATACACCGAAGATGAATACACCTACCAGTTTACTTTCCGGTGTAATAACTGGATTGCCAAACTCGAGAGATCAAAAGAGTTCTACAAGAAGATGGATGCAAATACTCCCGGGTATATTTACAAGAAATGGGATGATACCATAGCAAAGATTAAAGAAGCAAAAGCCCAATACGGTGATCTTATTGAACCAGGAAAGTACAAGGGTTAGAAAGTAACCAAAGTAGAAAATCAGGGTCTCCGTCTAATCGGAGACCCGTTTTAAATTATTCCGTTTATCGTTTTTGAATTTGTACATCCTGCTGTCTGCCAGTTTGAATAGTTCCATAAAAGTGGTACCCTCTTTGGGGTATGCTGCAAGTCCGTAGCTGAAAGAGCAGATTATCTTGTCTTCGTTGTATTCGAAGGGTTTGCTGATAAGCAATTGAGTAAAATCGTTGAACTTTTTTTGTAATGTACGACTTTTTATTGCAAGGAAAAGTCCTGCAAACTCATCCCCTCCGAACCTGGAGAAAATATCAGATTCCCTGAAGTATTTTTTTATATTTTCGGAAAATGTTGTAATTAATAGATCTCCTGCCATATGACCGTAGTTGTCATTTATTTTTTTTAAACCGTCAAGATCCATGACCACTAGAGAGAAAGAACTCCTGTACCTTTTAGCCAGCTTCAGATTCTGACCGAATAGTTCTTCGAAATAGCTGCGGTTGATGAATCCGGTTAACTGATCATGCCGGGAGATAAATTTAATTTTCTCATACATCCTGTATTTGGATATGGCAATCTCGATCTGCTCTTTTATGTACTGCAGTATTTCAAGATCATCCTCGTCGAAGATGTAGTTCCTGCTGCTGTCGAGGGATATAATCCCTGCAAGCTCGTTGTCGATTATTATGGGGGTATTTAAAAGGGATTTAATCTGGATGTTATCTATGGTTTTTGCCATGGGGGTAACGTTACCCTTAATCCGGTGAACATCATTTACAATCATCGGTGCCTGGTACATTTCAGCAGTGGTTTTTTTAAAAAAAAGTTCATTATAGGGGAGTTTGAACTTTTTTACTGCCTCAGGATCGTAGCCGACACTATTGGAAATGGTGAAGTAGTTATCCTTGTTCAAGGTAAGGAAACTTGCACAGTCTATATGAGACATTGCTTCGGTTATGCGGTTAAGAATGAGATCCATCAGCTTGTCCAGATCTCCGATTTTTGCCATATGGTGATTTATATCAAGAAGAGCATCCTGTATCTTCATTAATTGGGAATTCTTTTGTTCCGAAAGGACCGTTTTGCTGATATCTTCCACGATTCCGGATATATCCTTTAAACGGTTATTTTTATAACGGTTTACACTACCGGATATCTGGATCCAGACCGGGGTATCGGAGGTTTTTATTTTTACTTCTGTAATAAAAGACCGCTTTTGACCGCTTTCCAATAGAGCGGTAAAATTTGATAAAAAAGCAGGGAGTTGTTCAGGAGTAATAATGGTTTTTATTAAATCCCCAATGGTCATACTTTGAGCATAACTGCCTTCTACTGCATCTATAATTCCTTTTGTAATATAGATAACCTTTTCTTTGGGTTTCCAGATCCAGAAACCCTCCTTTACCAAATCAGGATTACTGAACAGGATGCTCTTTTCCCCTGCTCCGGTTTTAATGGTTGTGCGGGTAATGGGTACTATGTATGCGTTCTTCAGCTGCTCAACTATTTTCACCATGTTTATAGTGTAGTCTTTTTTCAAAAAAAATCCATAAAAAAAACCGGAAGAAAACTTCCGGTTTTATAAAGAGAATAAATCGGTCTACACCGTATCAACCGCCGAACATTGGAACTACAGCAAGAAGTACCCCTGCTGCTACTGCGGAACCGATTACTCCTGAAACATTTGGTCCCATTGCATGCATGAGCAGGTAATTATGCTTGTTTGATTCCTGCCCCACCTTGTTGGCAACCCTGGCAGCCATGGGCACTGCAGATACTCCGGCAGCCCCTATAAGAGGATTGATGGGTTCTTTAGAGATGGCATTCATTAATTTTGCGAGAAGTATACCCGATATTGTTCCAACACTAAAAGCGAGAAGTCCCAACAAAAGTATACCAAGGGTCTCTACGGTGAGAAACTTATCAGCCGCAAGTTTGGCCCCTACTCCCAGACCAAGAAGAATTGTTACAATGTTCATAAGCGAGTTTTGTATTGTGGTTGAAAGTCTTTCCACCACACCGCTTTCTTTGACCAGGTTACCGAACATTAACGATCCGATCAGCGGTGTTGCATCGGGAACAAGGATTATGCAAAGACCGAGTACCGTTAAGGGAAAGAAAATCTTCTCCCGCTTTGAAACAGGACGAAGCTGTTTCATTTTTATTTTACGCTCGGTTTCTGTAGTAAACAGTCTCATGAGGGGGGGCTGGATAATCGGCACCAGGGCCATATATGAGTAAGCTGCTACTGCAATCGCTCCCAGCAGGTCGGGTGAGAGCTTCCTGGCGACAAATATTGCGGTTGGACCATCTGCACCTCCGATTATACCGATTGAAGCTGCATCTGCCAGTGAGAAATCAAATCCGAGAAACCTGGTTAAAACCAATGCTCCCAGCAGGGTGGTAAAAATACCGAACTGTGCAGCAGCTCCGAGAAGTGCTGTTTTGGGGTTTGCAATCAGCGGTCCAAAGTCAGTCATGGCCCCAACTCCCATAAAGATAAGAAGGGGAAACATGCCGTTATGAATTCCAAAGGAGTTAATAATTCCCAGAAGCCCTTCAGGCCCGGCTATATGTGCAACTGGAATGTTGGCAAGAATCCCTCCAAATCCTATGGGAAGCAGTAGAAGAGGTTCAAATCCCTTTTTTATGGCTAGATAGATAATGAGTAATCCTATCAGGATCATTACTACCTGCTGCCATTCAAAGTTCATGAGACCCGTGTTCTCCCAGAAAGAGAGAAGTGAATCAAGAATATTCATTATCTAGCTCCTTTCAATCACGGCAAGCAGGTCTCCAGCAGTAATCTGGTCCCCCTGATTAACCGGTATCTCTTTAATCACTCCGCTGAAGGGAGAATTTATCTCTGTTTCCATTTTCATGGATTCTACGTACATAACTATCTCATCTTCCTCTACGGTGTCACCGGGATTTTTCAGTATTCTCAGAACAAGACCGGGAAGGGGTGCTTCGAGGTTTTCAGTGCCCTGTGAAGCAGCTGGAGAAGCTGCCGGTGCAGCTGAGGGTGCAGAAACCGGAGCAGGCGCTGCTGCGGGAGCCGGAGCGGAAACAGGCGCCGGGCTGCTTACAGGCGCTGCTGCGGGAGCTGAAACTGCGGGAGCTGTCTGTGCCGGGGCGGAGCCGCCGCCCTGGATAACTGCCAGCTTATCTCCGGCAACAATCTGGTCACCGTTATTTACCGGAATCTCTTTTACTGTACCTGAAACAGGAGAATGGATTTCTGTTTCCATCTTCATGGATTCAACTACCATGATAACATCGCCTTCGTTGATTGCCTCTCCGACATTCTTTTCCACTCTCAGAACAAGTCCGGGCAGCGGAGCCTCAATAACTTCCTCGGCTCCTCCTGCGGAAGGTGCAGGTGCAGCAGATTTAGGCTGCTGCGGGACTGAAGCTGCAGGTTTAGCCGGGGCCGGAACAGCAGTTTCGATTTTGCTCAACCCCTCTTTTACATCTACGTTGTAAGCTGTACCGTTGACTACTGCTTTGCCGTCCTTGATCTGAACATTATAGGCAGTGCCGTTTACTGTAACAGTATAATCACCTGATGCAGGAGCAGCTGAGGGTGCTGAATTATCTTTTTTAACAGCATCTGGATCAATCTTCCGTACACCGATCTTTGCTTCTCCTTTAAGGAATGCGATTCCTTTTTCCTTACAGGTTGCTGTAATAAAGATGTTCTCATCGGTAATTTTAAGATTATTTTCCTTAAGAGTCTTTTTTGCAAATTCAATTCCCTTGTTGGGATCTTCGTCGTTTATATCAATGGGGATCCTCGTTGTTGGTTCAAGTTTGAGCTGCTTGGATGACAGTTTTACTATTTCAGGATCCGGTGCTACCGGGGTTTTACCAAAGTACCCGAGAACCATTTTCCCATAACCTTCTGCAATCTTTTTCCAGGGACCGAACATGACATTGTTGAAAGCCTGCTGAAAGTAAAACTGGGAGACAGGAGTAACTGATGTTCCGTATCCTCCCCTTTTGATTACCTCGCCCATGGCAGCTGAAACCTCATCATACTTGTGGAGAATACCGTTATCCCTCATCATCTGTGTATTTGCGGTAAGAGCTCCGCCGGGCATAGGTGAGAAGGGAATTAAAGGTTCAACACTCTTTGCCTCAGGCGGCATAAAGTAGTCTTTCATACAGTCTTTGAAAACCTCTTCTGCTTTCATAACCTTTTTTATATCGATACCCAGATCGTATTCGGTGCCTCTCAGGGCATGCCACATGGTAATAAGGTCCGGCTGACCGGTTCCGCCCGATACAGGCGCCATTGAAAGGTCTATCTGATCAGCACCTGCTTCGATCGCCCCCTTATACGAATGGATACTTGTTCCGGCAGTTTCATGGCTGTGAAATACTATTCTTGCGTCATCTCCCAGAAAAGCTCGTGCCTGTTTGATCGTTTCATATACTTTTTGCGGAGCGGAAGTACCGGAAGCATCTTTAAAACATACTGAATCGTACTTTAGACCAGACTCCTGTATCTTTCTTAAGACCTCCATATAGAACTCCGGGGTGTGAGCCCCTTCTGCTCCCGGGGGGAGTTCCATCATGGTAACACTTACCTCATGTTTCAGTCCTGCATCCACAATGCATTGCCCTGAGTATACAAGGTTGTTTATATCGTTCAATGCATCAAAGTTTCTGATAGTGGAAATCCCATGTTTTTTAAACATTTTTGCATGAAGGTCTATAATATCCCTTGACTGGGATTCAAGGCCGACAACGTTTGTTCCTCTTGCCAGGGTTTGAAGATTTACATCCGGACCGACGGTTTTTCTAAACTGATCCATCATATCAAATGCATCTTCGTTGCAGTAAAAATAAAGTGACTGGAACCTTGCTCCTCCGCCGGCTTCAAAATGATCTATCCCTGCTTCAACAGCAGCCTCGACTGCCGGTAAAAAATCTTTTGTAAATACTCGTGCCCCATAGACAGACTGAAAGCCGTCTCTGAATGCTGTAACCATAAAGTCAATCTTTTTCTTTTTCATTATCTACATCCTCTTTATTTTTTTCTGAAAGCAGTTATCGCTGCTACAGCGGCTGCAATTTCTTTATGTATGGAAGCCGGGATATTCCCTGCTGCAGCTTCATCCCCTGGAGCGGGAATTACTTTTTTCTGTGCTGATTGTGATGATACCGCTGGCCGTCTTGCAGTGGTTTCAATCTCGCCGGGAAAGCGCTTTACAACAATATAAAGCAATTTCATTCCGA
Source organism: Spirochaetota bacterium (assembly GCA_003641695.1). Classification (GTDB taxonomy): domain Bacteria; phylum Spirochaetota; class Spirochaetia; order B11-G9; family B11-G9; genus B11-G9. The sequence continues at coordinate 8,141 of QNBL01000027.1, read as the reverse complement.
ATACGAGGAGTGTCAGAAATATAAAAACAACTGACATCCCTACAATGGTCAATGTTAATCCTTGAAATAACATTTTATCTCCTTATATACAAATCTATCTATATAATCATTACTTTTTTAAGTAGACTACAACCTGGAATGATAAACTATAGCGTGATAAGTATACAGTTTCAAGGTATAAACATTAATTTATACCTGTTTTTAACCTGATATTCAGGGCAGCTACCGCCTTCCGGTAAGTTTTATTATATGAAATCCGAACTGGGTCTGAACAACATCACTGACCGATCCGATTCCCATCCGTTTTACCGCTTCCTCAAATGCGGGGACCATCTTTCCCGGACCAAACCATCCAAGGTCTCCCCCTTTGGATTTGCTGGGGCAGGTGGAAAAATCTCTGGCCAGGGATTCAAAATTCTGCCCCTGTTTTATACGCCTGAGAAGGTCCTGGGCCTGGCTGCGGTCTTTTATTAAAATATGGCTGGCTCTCCACTCCATGGATCAACTCCTTTGAAACTCTTTTGGTTTTATGATAAGGTTCTTTAAAGCAAAAACAGTTTAAAATATTACCATGGATAAATTCAATGAGTAAAAGAGAAAAAACAGCTTACGATGAGAGTAAAATAAAAACCCTGAGTTCTCTTGAACATATACGCCTGAGGACAGGAATGTACATCGGCCGTCTAGGTAACGGCTCCAACCTGGATGACGGGATCTATATTCTGCTGAAAGAGGTAATTGACAACAGTATAGACGAGTACATTATGGGGTACGGAGATAAAATTGTAATCAGTATAAAGGGAAACCGGGTGAAGGTCCGGGACTACGGCAGAGGAATACCTCTTGGAAAGGTTATTGAGTGTGTATCGGTAATAAATACGGGAGCCAAGTACAACGATGAAGTTTTTCAGTTTTCTGTAGGATTAAACGGTGTTGGAACAAAGGCGGTAAATGCCCTTTCTTCGGAATTCAGGGTAGTAGCATTCAGAGAGGGAAAATTTTTCGAGGCGGTATTCCAACGGGGTACTTTAATCTCGAAAAAAAGCGGGAAGGCTCCGGATGAAAAGAACGGAACCTATGTTGAGTTTGTTCCCGATGCGGAGATTTTTGGAGATTATGCCTTTAACCCGGAATTTATAGAGCAGCGGCTGTGGAATTATGCCTGCCTGAATGCAGGATTGTCTCTGGTTTTCAACAGGAAGAAGTTTGTATCCAAGAACGGACTTCTTGATCTTTTACGGGGGGAGATCGGCAACGATACCCTTTATGAGATCGGATACTACAAGGGAGTCAAGATTGAGTTCGCATTTACCCATACCAATGACTATGGTGAGACCTACTTTTCCTTTGTGAACGGTCAGTATACAAGTGACGGAGGAACCCACCAGAGCGCTTTCAGGGAAGGGCTGTTAAAGGGAGTAAATGACTTCTATCACAAGACGTTCTCCGGTATAGATGTTCGGGAAGGGGTTGCCGGTGCGATCTCGGTCAAACTCCAGAATCCTGTTTTTGAGAGTCAGACAAAAAACAAGCTGGGCAACAGCGAGATACGGAGCTGGATAATTCAGGAAGTAAAATCTGCGGTTGTCGATTTTCTCCACAAAAACAACGAAGCCTCCAAAAAACTTGAAGATAAGATAGTAAACAACGAAAAGCTGCGGAAAGAGCTTAATGCGGTAAAGAAAGAAGCTAAAGAAGCGGCAAAGAAAATAGCTTTGAAGATCCCCAATCTCAAGGACTGCAAGAATCATTTGGGAGGTAAAGGGGGAGATGAGTCGATGATATTCCTTACCGAGGGGATATCTGCTTCCGGTTCGATTGTTGCCTCCAGGGATGTGTACACGCAGGCTGTCTTTTCTCTGCGGGGTAAACCGCAGAATGTGTTTAACAAGAAAAGGGCGGATATATACCGGAATGAAGAGCTGTACAACATGATGATGGCGCTGGGAATTGAAAACGGTATCGAGAACCTGAGATACGGCAGGATCATTATTGCAACTGATGCGGATTATGACGGGTTCCACATACGGAATCTTCTTTTGACATTTTTTCTGAACTACTTCGATGAACTGATTGTTTCCGGCCGGGTATTTATTCTTGAAACACCGATATTCAGGGTGCGGAACAAGAAGATTACCCGTTACTGCTACAGCATAAAAGAAAGAGATACCGCTGCCATGGAGATTTCTCATCCTGAAGTAACCCGGTTCAAAGGTCTTGGCGAGATATCCCCGGGAGAGTTCAAGCAGTTCATAGGAGACGATATCAGGCTTATCCCCGTTAACATTAAATCGCTTAAAACAGTCCGGGATACCCTGACCTTTTATATGGGAAAGAATACCCCTGAAAGACGTAAATACATTATGGAGAATCTGATTTAATGAGTTATGTAAATAAACTGTACGATACAAATTTTCTGGAGTATGCCTCCTATGTAATAAAAGACCGGGCTATTCCCGATATCCGGGACGGATTGAAACCTGTACAGAGGAGGATTCTTCATTCCCTGTTTCAGTTGGATGATGGCAAGTTCAACAAGGTTGCAAATGTTGTCGGCCACTGTATGCAGTATCATCCCCATGGTGATCAGTCCATATATTCCGCCCTTGTTGTACTTGCAAATAAGGAACTGTTTATTGAAAAACAGGGGAACTTCGGAAATATCCTGACGGGAGATCCGGCATCGGCAGCACGGTATATCGAGTGCAGATTGCTTCCCTTTGCAAGAAAGGTGCTCTACAGCCCTGAAGTAACTGAGTATATCCCCTCCTACGACGGCAGAAACAGGGAGCCTGTATCATTTCCGGCCAAGATTCCGGTTGTTCTCATTCAGGGAGCAGAAGGAATTGCTGTAGGGATGTCTACCAGGATACTTCCCCATAATTTCAACGAGGTGCTTGGTGCAGTAATAGCTTCCATCAAAGGAGAAGAGTTCACCATTTATCCTGATTTCCCCGGAGGAGGACTGCTTGATGCCTCAGATTATCAGGACGGTCTGGGCAAAGTCCTTGTACGGGCAAAACTGGATACTTCGGATCCTAAAAGAATTGTTATCCGGGAAATACCCTATGGAACAACAACTGAAAGCCTCATCGCTTCAATAGAAAACGCTGCCCGGAAGGGTAAGATAAAGGTGGGAGCAATTACAGATTTCACCACCGACAGGATTGAGATCGAAGTCAAGCTTCCCCGGAACGTGCATACCTCCGATATGGTGGATGCTCTTTTTGCCTTTACTGACTGTGAAGTATCTATTTCCGTAAACCTGCTGGTTATTAAGGATAACCTGCCCTCCATAATGAGTGTCTCCGATGTTATCGCCTATCATGCGGATCATCTCTTAAAGGTATTGAAAGCTGAGCTGAAGGTGGAAGAGGGGCATCTCAAGGATAAGCTCCATGCAAGAACCCTTGAGAGGATCTTCATTGAGGAAAGGATCTACAAGGATATAGAGGAGATGACAACCCAGGAGACAGTTATTCAGTCTGTCCTCGACGGATTTGTTCCCTATAAAAAGGAGATAAAAAGGGAAGTTGTCCGGGATGATGTAGAACGGCTGCTTAAAATACCTATCCGCAGGATCTCTCTCTACGACATCAACAAGGCCAGGAGGGAGATAGAGGAGATAAATACAATGCTGAAGGCCGTAAAGGCCCGGCTTAAGGATCTCAAGGGGTATGCGGTATCCTTCCTTGAAGAGGTTGTATCCTCCAATGGAGGCTTGTTTCCCAGGAAAACAGAGCTCGCCTCTTTCAGCAAGGTGGATGTCAGGGAAGCAGCACGGCGGGATCTTGATCTGTACTATGATGACCAGACCGGATATATAGGGACCGAGGTAAAAACAGGCAAGGCACTGTTTAAGGTTTCCTCGTATGACAGAATCCTTGTTATGCGGAAAAACGGGATATACTCTGTTGTGAATGTGCCCGACCGCCTTTTTGTTGACAAGGGTATGCTGTTCTGTTCCCTGGCAGATAAAGAAAGTCTGCAGCCGATAATTTTTACGGTTCTGTACCAGAAAAGGGATACCAGGTATGTATACCTAAAAAGGTTCAAGGTTGAAAAATTCATTATTGACAAGTCTTATCCCTTTATCCCGGAAAAAAGCAGGGTGCTCAGGGTTACGATAAAGGAAGAGGTAGATGTTGTGGTAACCTACAAACCCAAGGCACGGCTGAAGATTCTTGAGGACACAACTCCGCTGTCAAATTATCTTGTAAAAGGGCTTAAGGCTAACGGTGTACGCTTGAGTACCAAGGAGATCAAGTCGGTGAAATTCGTAAAGGCCAAAAAATGAAAGAGAGAATACTTTTTGAGGATAACCATTTAATCGCGGTGAACAAACTGAGTTCCGAGATTGTTCAGGGAGATAAAAGCGGGGACGAACCCCTTTCGGAAATGATTAAACGGTATCTGAAAGAGGAGTACCGCAAACCCGGTAATGTTTATCTTGGAATAATTCACCGGATAGACCGGCCTACCAGCGGAGCAGTCATTTTTGCAAAGACCGATAAGGCCTTAAGCAGGATGAATAAAATGCTGAAGGAGGGGGAAATCCGTAAAATTTACTGGACGGTTGTGGACAAACTTCCTCCTGAGCAGGAAGGAGAACTGGTTCATTATCTGGTACGGAACAGAAAACAGAACAAATCATACGCCTCAGCGGAAAAGAAACGGGACAGCAAGCTGGCACGATTGAGTTACAAGGTTCTGGGGGCCACAAACCGTTATTACATGCTTGAAATAGAACTCCATACAGGGCGGCATCATCAAATACGGGCACAGCTTGCAGCCGTTGGATGCAGGATAAAAGGGGATATGAAGTACGGATTTCCCCGTTCCAACAAGGGAGGGGGAATATACCTTCATTCCAGGAGGATCGTCTTTCAGCATCCTGTAAAAAAAGAACTTGTCAAGATTACTGCTCCTGTCCCCGTAGATCCCCTCTGGAATGTTTTTGAACAGCACTGATCATTTAGGTTGAAAAATAACAGATCTGAATCTATACTCAACGTATGTCCGATTTAAAGGATCTCATATATATTATAAAGACGTATACCCGGAAAAAACGTACTCCTGTTATGAAATTTCAGGATCTGGAAAAGTATGCCGGGTTATGGTGTCTTGAGTTACGGAAAAAAAAGAAAGATTTTACCGATTTTTCCGAGTACGGTACCGAAGCTATGCTCAAACTTCTGGAACGGCTGGAAAAGAGCGGTGAGTGTACTGTAATGAGAGAAGAGGGATTCCCTGTTGCCATAATTCTCAACGATTACTATCTGGAAAGTGTGCGTAAAACTTATAAGGATATTGAAGCGGATCCCGAAAGACCTTTTCCGTCGGAGGAGGATCTGGGAGGTACGTTCCCCTCCGAGATGATCACCATTGTTGAAGTAAAGAATGATTTTACAGACAGGTTGAAGAATAACTCCTCCCAAGATGCTGAACTTCTGCGTTTGGTCTTTCCTGAGGGGCTGAAAAGCATCGTTATTGTATCTGACATACTCTATCCGAAACTTCTAAAACTCTGCGTATCCAAATTCAGGGTTTATTTAAGCGAACGTAGAAACTATGATTTTATCTATCACAAACTGATGGGGGTGTTTCAGCGGAAGGACCGGAATTTAAAGGATATGTTTTCCAAGATCCTTTCCCAGCGTGACCAGGCAGTTACCACGATCATTAATCCGGATGATTTTACCTTTCAGTTCTGGTCTCATTTTGCCGGTCTGGTTTTAAAAGAGTTCAGGGAGAAAAAGGAGAAACTGGATAAAGAGACCTCCTTTTCCCAGGCTGCCTATCTGATAGGGTTTTATAATCTTCACTTTAAAGGGCAGAAAAGGAAGAAAAGGGATATGGAAACAGCATTGAAGATGGTGGATGTAGGACTTCGGAAGTCTCCTTATCTTTTTACGTTTGCGGATATCATGGGTTTTCGGGACAAGAGCGGTTATCCCCTTTCCAGACGGGTAAAGCGGGATGAGCTTGCCGGGTATCTTTCCAAGAAGACGACTCCTCCGGATACAGGGATGCTCCCTGAGATTCTCAAGTTTAATGCTCAGGACAGCCACAGGGATATCTTTCTAAACAAGGAAAAGTATCTGTCACTTACTCTTCGCAAAATACAGGAAAACGGAAGGGAACTGAAAAAACAGTATATTGAAGAGTGGGGAATTGTTCTCGGGAATTTCAAGAGAATTCCGGAGATGTACAAACGGGAGAGGTTTATTGCTGATATCAGCAGAAGGCTGAATGTCCTTGATCCCCTCCTTGTTGTTCTTCTCAGACCTGATTTTTTAAAGATATGTCTTGAGGAAACCAAACCGCCTAAAGAGGTTTTTATAGAAACGGAACGGCTTTTTACCCGGAACAGGGACAGTCTTATTCCCCTCGATGAGATATTCAGACTTGACCGGCATGCCCTTTATGCCGATGCCAAGGCTACACTTCCTCTGTGGAAGAGTTTACCGCTGATCGGACCTTTGGGAATGATACTCAAGAGAATATTCAGCGGTGTCCGGAAGAGTGCAAAGAGTATAAAAGATCCCTCGGAACTGTATTCAAGGGGATCGAAGCCCTCAGAAGCCTATACGTATGTACCCAGTAAAAAGGTGGAAGCTGCCGAGAGAGAAGGCGGCAAAGCAGCAGTGAAAAGAACGGAGAAACCGGGGATTTCCGGATCTCCTCACGAAAAAACTGCTGCCTCCAGAGGGAAAACTTCCAAAGAACGGCTTCTGGAGTATAGAGCCGAGGTTGAGAAGCTTAAGGTGCATTATGTTGGTGATAACGGCTCTTTGAAAGAAGAAGCTGATTCACTGATTGACCGGTGGAATCCTCTCATGGACGGTAAAGCAAGGGATAACCTGCTGGAAGATGTAAACTCCATGATCCGTGATTATATACGGGGGCTGAAGAAAGGGTTTTCAGTAAAACCTCCGGATATTACCAGGATACGGAATATAGCTGAACATCTCGGGGAGAATACTGCTTTCGACAAGATCAAGAAGAAGGATGATTTTATCCGGTACATAGAGATATTTATTGTTCAGCAGTTAGCAAAAAAATAATAAACTTTGTGAGGTACTTATGTCATTGCAAATTTCAAATCGAAATAACATGATGCAGGAAAGCCCGATCAGGAAGCTTGCTCCCTTCGCGGACAGGGCTAAAGAGAAGGGGATAAAGGTATATCATCTTAACATAGGACAGCCGGATATAAAAACTCCCGAAGGGATGCGGGCGGCATACAGAGAAACTCCCGAGATCGTAGCTTACGGGCCAAGTGCCGGACTTGCCTCTTACCGAAAAAAGCTTGCCGGGTATTACCAGGGCAGGGGGATTGCTGTCTCTAACGATGATGTGTTCATCACTACAGGAGGAAGCGAAGCAATTATATTCTCCTTTCTCGCAGCTCTTTCTCCCGGAGATGAAGTAATTGTACCTGAACCATTTTATACGAACTACAATGGCTTTGCTGTAATGGCTGGAGTTACAATAGTCCCCATAACCACAACCATTGAGAATGGATTCCATCTCCCTGCAATAGAAGATTTTGAAAAAGTGAGGACCGAAAAGACCAGGGCAGTGCTTTTTTCAAATCCGGGGAATCCTACCGGTGCGGTATTCACCCGGAAAGCATTGGAGGAGTTAGCTGAGTTTGCCCGTAGGTACAACCTTTACATTATTTCCGATGAAGCCTACAGAGAGTTCACCTACGGGGAGAGACAGGCGGTTTCAATCCTTGAACTTTCCGGTCTGGAAGAGAATGCAATACTGATAGACTCCGTTTCAAAGAGATACTCTGCCTGCGGTGCAAGGGTGGGTACCCTTATAACACGCAATACAAAACTGATGGAAGTTGTCCTTAAGTTCGGCCAGGCACGGCTTTGCCCCCCCACCATTGACCAAATGGCAGCCGAAGCGGCAGTAGACACTCCCGATGACTATTTTAAAGAGGTCAACGCTGAGTATAAAAAGAGGAGGGACTTCGCATTTCAAGCCCTCTCCGAAATACCCGGGGTTACTGTCAAAAAGCCGGAAGGAGCCTTTTATATTATCGCTCAGCTGCCGGTTCGTGACGCAGACCATTTTGCAAAATGGATGCTTTCGAATTTCAGTCTCAACGGCGCGACTACAATGGT
>QNBL01000026.1 GCA_003641695.1 Spirochaetota bacterium | reverse complement strand
TCTATTTTTTTCCAGTGTTTGTCTTTGCTCTTTTTATCCATAAATGTTGCGTAAAGATTATTTTTAATAAGACCAAAGATCTCTTCTATTGAAAAGATATCATGAGTCAGCAGGTTGTAATACTCATCGTTGAGTTCAGTACCGAAAATTGTAGGATCATCTGAATTTACGGTTACATAGAGTCCTTTATCGTAAAAATGTCTTATGGGATGGTTTTCATAAGATGTTACATACTTTCTTGTAAAAATATTGCTCATGGGGCATATTTCCAGGGGGATTTGCTGCTTGCGCAGATATTCTTCCAGGTTCTTGTCCTCTATAGCGCTTATTCCGTGTCCTATCCTCGGTACCTTGAGATCGTTAAGGGCACTCCAGATTGACTGTGGTCCTACAACTTCTCCTGCATGGGCAAGAACCTTCAGACCGTTTTCCCGTGCAATTTTGAATACCTCTTTATAATCTTCAGCAGGTCCTTTACTTTCTGCCCCTCCGAGTCCAATTCCTATAATAGAGGGTCTGGGGTTATCCAGGGTCAGTAGGAGGTTTTTCATTGCATTTTCAGGGCCGAAGCTTCTGGATACATCGATGAAGAATTTTAACTCACGGTTATCTTTTTTTTTGATCATTTTTGCACCGTTGTCAAGGTGAGTCATCATATCGCCAAACGAGAATCCGTTCATGACAAACTTGGAAGGTGCAAAGAAAACTTCAGCGTAAAATATATTGTTCCTTTCCAGATAGTCTCTTGTATCATCTATAAGAAAATCAAGATCATGTTCTTCTCTGAAACAATTCTGAATAACATTAAGAAAGAGATCAATGAATTCGTCAAGGTCTTTAACCTTGAATCTGTTGTATATATCTTCTTTGGAATTTATTCCCGGTAATGAAAGGTTATGCTTTTCTTTCAATGACCAAATGGTGTTTACGCTTGCCATCCCCTCTATGTGAAGATGAATCTCTGTCTTGGGGATCTCCCCTAAAATTTTTCTATAGTTGTTTCTAAGCATCCCTTTGCTCTGTCTTTACCATCCTAGCGTTTTTATCATTAACGGCAATAATTCCTATAACAATTAGGGAAAATCCCGTCATAGTCTTAAGGATACTACAATTAATCATATTTTCAATTAAAAAAAAGATAATAAAAAAAAGGAAATCCTGTTTTCAGGATTTCCCATGAGTGTACATGATCAGATTTTATACTGCTTCTACAGATTTAATACCGGGTACTACGCTTTTCAGGTATCTTTCAACACCGTCTTTTAGGGTAATCTGTGACATGGGACAGCCGAAACAGGCTCCTGTCAGGCGTACTTCTACAACACCGTCTTCGGTGGCACTCATAAACTGAATATCCCCGCCGTCTGCCTGGAGAGAAGGTCTTACATCTTCCAGAGCTTTTTTTACTTCTTCTACGTTCATTAGGCCGACTCCTCTGCTGAAAATATAGTAAAATACTCAGCTATAGTCAAGTATTGATAATTATTGAAAATGTATATACTGTGTCGTTATGAGTGGTAAAGTTATCGTTTTTGCTAATCAGAAAGGGGGTGTTGGTAAAACAACCTCTGCTGTAAATATAGGGGCTTTCATTGCTGAAGCTGGGAAAAAGGTACTGCTGATAGACTTTGATCCCCAGGGAAACATGTCCAGCAGTGTCGGGTCTGACCGGAACAAACCGGGAATCTACGAGGTTATAACCGGAAAGAACACCATGAAAGAGGTTATTCAGGAGACAACGGTCAGAAATCTTTGTGTGGTTTCTTCAGATATAAATCTGGCAGGAGCGAATATAGAGCTTATCAGTGCTGAGAAACGGGAATACTATTTAAAGAATGCTGTAGACTCTGCTAAAAATGATTGGGATTTTATTTTTATTGACAGTCCCCCCTCACTGGGAATCCTTACACTTAACGGACTAACCGCTGCTCAGGAAGTGATCATTCCCATGCAGTGCGAGTATTTTGCTCTGGAAGGGCTCACCTTGCTTTTAAAAACGATCCAGCAGGTACAAAAGACCTTCAATAGCGGATTGGCCCTCGGAGGGATTATTTTCACCATGTACGACTCCCGTACCCGTCTTGCTCATGAAGTCATTCAGGAAGTTACAGGATACTTTAAGGATAAGGTTTTTCGGACCGTTATCCCACGGAATGTGAGACTTTCAGAAGCCCCTTCCCATGCAGTTCCCATAAATCAGTACGATACAACCTGCATTGGGGCCATGAGTTATAAAAAGCTTGCCCAGGAGGTACTGGACCGTGTCTAAGAAAGCAGCACTGGGAAAGGGCCTTGGTTCTCTTATCCCTCAGACAGAAGACCCTGAGATCGGAGCCAGTACCGTTGTAACGAATATTGCCATCAATTTAATTCATCCAAACCCCAATCAGCCCAGGAAGACCTTCAAGGAGGAAGCTTTAACCGAACTTGCTGATTCCATAAAGCAGCAGGGGATCATACAGCCGATTATTGTTGAAAAAGACGGCGGCAGATACAACATAATTGCAGGTGAACGGCGGTTTAGGGCTGCAAGAATGGCAGGGCTCTTTGAGATCCCTGTTATTATACGAAAGTATACAGATGAAGAAAAACTTGAGGCAGCTTTAATAGAAAACATTCAGCGGGAAGATCTTAATGCCATTGAAGAGGCGCAGGGATACCATATGCTGATGCGTACGCTGAATTTGAATCAGGATGAAGTTGCTCAAAAAGTTGGAAAAAAGAGATCAACCGTTGCCAACAGTCTACGGTTGCTTAATCTTCCTGAAGATATTCAAGCTTCTTTGGCGGAAGGGCGGATAACCGCTGGACATGCACGGACGCTTCTTTCTGTAGTCAACCCTTCTGATATGCGGATTTTGTACAGCAGAATACTGAACGATTCCCTCTCCGTCCGGGAATCTGAAAGACAGGCAGCCACGCTGAACAACGGTGTACGGAATACGGCACCGCCGCCTGAACCGGCAGCCAAGGTGGCAAACCCGGAGATAAGCCGGATGGAACAGCAGTTTATAGATGCTTTGGGAACCAAGGTTTCTGTAAAGGGTGGACTTAAAAAGGGGAAGATAGAGATTTCATATTTTTCTCTGGATGATCTTGAAAGGATTTACGACATAATTACCGGTTCAGATAAGCACTAATTGTATATTTAGTATGAAAACGGGAAGAATGCTTTGCATGCACCAAAAAGGATTTCCAGCTGCTTTTTTCTGGCTGCCCTATCGATAAGAATCAGTGTACCAGCGACAAAAAAACCGTAAATATTTTGTGATAATTTTTAGATAGAATCTTATAACAGGTTTCCTGGTAATCCATGACAAGGGTAGTTGGATTGTATTTTTATCTGATTTCTGCTGCGGTTTCAGATTTCTATTTTCCCGTTTGTCTACTTATTTGTTAAATTATTAACGTTGAAACCTTAGTTTTAAAGTCAGCTAATTCCTCTTTTATGATATCAATAAAATTATTGTCATCTATTGTTCCGGTGACTGCTTTCATTTCCCGGGTCGAATCAAAGGTTACTCTCCGGAACTTGTTTGTATAATCCTTAAGACGGCTTTCATAGGTGTTTTTTACTACCATTTCCTGGATTTCAATACCCTTAGCAAGGGCATCTTTCCAAAAATCAGCCGGAGGAAGTTCCCCCTTCCTGCCGTAGAGGTACATCAGGGAGGCAAATGCATGGGCAGTTCTGTCTTCCGGATAGGTTCTGCTTAAATCGATGTACTTACGGTGCAGTTCTCCCCAGGAGGATATCTGCCCTTTCAGAATATCACTCTTTATAGAGGCAAGGTCATCTTCCCTGACAAGCTGCCCTCCGAGGTTTATCCAGCAGCTTCTCTCTGCAGTACGGAATCTCCCTGCTGTTTCTGTTAGGGATAATCCGTTTTCAGACGCATAGGCTACAATGTTTTTAACTGCATAGGAGTGAATCATATCCCGGTATATCCGGTAAGCCTTGTCTGCTTTCAGGATGACCACTTTTCGATTTGAATTTTCAATATCCTCTCCCAGAACTTCCAGAGACATGATCTCCCCTTCTGTGGAAGCAAGAATTTCCCGTCCCTTACCTATAATCTCCTCTTTTCCCGGAAAATCGGTAAAGGAGCGGTACCTTGTATACCATGCTTTCCCGGTCCAGAGGGTTAAAAGTTCAAGGCTTTTAAAGATCTCCTCCACGGTATCCGGTGCAAGATAGTTAAATTCGATATGCTGGGATTTATCTTTCCGTTTATCCCGGACACTGAATTTCCATGAATTTCTTGCCAGAGCGTACATGTTATACATAAACCAGTAAGCGGGCATGATCTGTAAATGGTTTTCAGCCTCGTTCTGGGAGACCAGGGAAAATGGAAGTTCAATGTTCATCTCATAGGGATAATCTGCTTTGGAGAGCAGGGTAAAGGCGGCAAACCTGCAGTTGTGCTTGAGACTCGAACTTAAAGCGGGCCAGAATCCCCTTTCCGCCAATATTTCCCCATCTGCACCCCTGGAGTTATGGTTTGAGCCTATTGTTGCTCCTGCAGCAATGTTGGACTGTCCCTGCAGGGTGGATGCAATAAGAAAGGAGTTGTTGTGATGCTGTTCGTGAAAAGGGAAGATCAGTGAACTTTGAACTTCGCAGCAGGCTATAGTTGAGTTTTCCCCCAGAAAAGAATCAAAGAAGCGGGCTCCGTTCTGTAGTTTTGAATGAGAGCCTAAAACAAAGTTATGGGCCTTGGCATCGTAAATGACCGCCGCCCCCTCCCCTACTATCCCGTCAACAAGTTCAGATCCAACTCCAATTTCAGTTGGGTTTTCACGGGAGCTGTTTATGGTTAGATTTTTCAACAGGTTTGCTCCGGTAATCCGGGCAAAACTTCCGATCCTGGTATCTTCAATGATCCGGCAGCTCCGGATTGTGGCACCTCTGCCTATGGCAGCTTGAAAATCCGGAACTTTTTCTTCCCTTTCGGTAAAGAGGATAAACTTTTTAATGAGGTTTTTATTCTCCCGGTGCTTTGCCCATAAAAAGCAGTCCGATGTTTTTATCGTCCTGAAGGGAAGAATACTTCTTCCCCCGTTTTCATTCCCCGCGCTTATCCATGTTCGGCTGCCGTTTTCCCCTGCCAGACCAGTACCGAAAACAGGAGAAGCTGAAACAGACATCTCATCGATATTAAAAAGAATTACCTCCTCTTCAAGGGTATACCCGGAGAGGTATGCAGTGTTGTGGACAGCACAGTCGGCTCCGATTACTGATGACAGAATATTTGAGTTGTATATCCCGACAGGAAGTACGAGACTGCCCCGTTTCAAGATAGTGTTATTAAAGGGGCCAATATAAACCTCTCCGTGAAAGGAGGATTCCCGTATTTTATCCGGATCGAAGGGGTCGCAGACTTTAATGTCCTGCCAGTTTTCAGCTCTGTTGTCATGTGCAGTCAGCCTTTTAATCTCACTTTGAAGCAAATTCCTGAACATCTCTTTTCCTCCTGGGCAGGGATAAAAAATCTGGTTTGCATTTTACCTTACTTTCGGGTATTCTTGAAGAGAGATATCTATGAAAGGATCAATTTTACAGTTTCTAATATTTTTACTCCTCTTTCTTTCTCTGATTACTGTTTTTTGTCTGTTTGCTTACTTTCACTGGTTTGATACAGGATACCATCCCGGAAGTATGAGTACCGCCGGCTTTCTGCAGGTGCTGCCTGCCATTATTCTCCGTTTTCTTCCCTTGAGTATTGTTGTCTCGGTTGTTATCTCCTTTTTCGCAACCCTCAAATTCAGAATAAACAGGTTTGTCTCTTTTTTACTGATCCTTGCCGGAGCTACTGCAATCTATTTTTTCGGTTTTATCGGTATCTCAAGCATTGCCGGGACGGCGCGGAAAAGTATGAGTCAGAGTGTTGCTTTTTATCCGGGAAGAATAAATCCTTTCGAAAAGCAGCCCATTTATTTTGAAAAGGCGGATAATGACAAGCTCTATAAAACGGTTCTCAGAGATAATGCAGGACTTGTTTACCGGGATGAAATAAAAAGAAGGTCTCTGGAAAAGGTGATTCTATCGAACTCTGATCCAAATCCATACTACGCTGATTTGTTGACACCTCCGGGTTTTCTTAAACTTTTAAGCAGAGATCTCGACCGCTTCAACCTCGAAATAAAGAGGCTGTCATTAAAGTCGGATTATTATCTTCTCTTTTTTATAGCAAGCCAGATACTCTTTGCGCTGTCGCTCTGGAGTCTATTAAGAATACCGCGGTGGCCTTTAATCGCTGTTATTTTATCACTTGTATTGATCAGGGCTCTCTTTGCATTCTACAGCTACTGGGATGCGGAAATTTTGAACAAAATTCTTCCCTTTGTACCCTCGGATATGGTAAAGGATAATGTGTTCCCTCTCCTTTTATTAGTTGTTTCCCTGGTAATTTTTCTCCTTGACGGAGTTATCAGCGGGATCAGGAGATCCAGGAGAGGCCGGACACAATGAGTATGGTTTTCAGAAAAACATTATCGATCCTTATCCTGGTCTATCTAGCGGGTTTTATCTGCTTCTTTGTTTTTTCAGCACTCTCGTTTCATGGTATTTACGTAAAAGGGATGGAACGAGAGCAAACTGAAGAGAATCAATATACCTATGAATTAAGCCTTGCTGAAACAAAAGGAGTACTTGCTTCCCGGGCTGAATCCCCCGGAATTATTCAGGCTTTCAAGCTGAGCTGGATAATCAACAGAAGTATTCTTCTTTTTTCAGAGTATTTCATTGCAATCCACCTTTCGGGAATATTTCTTTGCTTTTCACTGATCTGCCCCTATGTCTCAAATCCTGCAGAATCAAATGCCCTCTTTACCAACTCCCTTGGGAAAAGTGTGGTACTCATGATCTTTTTAACCTTTGTCTATACAGGGATGAGTGAGGGAATTTCTGTTACAGTCAGAAACAGGCTTAAAAATCAGGAAATTAACTCCAAAATAGCAGCAGATATGTTCGAGAAGGGAAATGCTGTTTTAGCGAAGGGAGATTTCGGCTCTGCAGATAATTTCTTCTCTTCATACCTGGAGATTGACCGTGACAACAAACTGATAAGGAATGTTGTGGCCTGGACTGAAGCCAGAATGATGATAAGGAAAAAGAATACCCGGCAGAATGACAAAGAGGTCTCTGCAGGCAGAGATCTTGACTATTACAAGCAGGCTGAACAATTCTATAATTCAGCACACGATTATTTTTCATCATTCTACTATGCTTTTCTGGCTTCTCAAACCGGAGAGGGCACCTTGAAAAAACGTGCTTTGCGCCTTATGGCCAGGTCCAGGGATAAACTGTCGGAACTGGAATCACAGGAAAAGGACAAAGAGCGGCATGCATACTTCATGCGTAAAATGAATGCACTTGAAAACTTGAGGAAAGGAGATGTTTACAGCGCATACTATGAATTTAAAAACCTGAAGGAGGAATATCCCGCTGAAAAGGATGTAGAACTCTTGTTTGAAGAGAGCAGGAAGGCTGCTGAACAGAATTTCTTTTTTACGGATGAACTGGAGAAGATCAAAAACCTTAAAGGGGTAGATGCTATTCTGTACTTGGTTAAACGTGAAGACGGCGGGATAGTTATTGTCAGTATTGACAAATATATCCAGACGGAGGATGGACGGTATTTTTTCAATATAGAAGTTATGGAGCTTGCACAAAACGGCGATCTACTCACTCATTACAAGGTCCCGTATGGAAAGTATACCTCCCGGGGATATATCAATCTTGATGCAATAGAACGGAACAGGAAGAAGATGTATGGTCCTGAGTATCTTTTCGGTGATGGAAAGCGTGAAAAGCTTAGTGTTCTTCGGGAGGTTCCCAGGCCGGAAGAGTTTTTTCCTTTGAGTTCCCGGGGATTGAAAGACTCCGGATTGTCCATAGTCTCCCTTTTTAAAATCAGGGGGATAGCTGAGAAGTACGGATACCTGAGGCAGTCCATTGATGCCTCAATTATAAGCAGGATAAAGCTTCCGTTTGAATTTTTTATTCTTTCCATTTATGCCATGGGGTTGGGATGGTTCTTTAGAATCAGAAACAAACGAATCCCGTTTCTATCCATTCCCCTTATTATTGTGATCCCGTTTGTTCTTCACCACCTGGTATCGGTATTTAATTACAGTTCTGATCAGCTCTACATGTTTCTGCTGTTTAAGACAGGTCTTATTCCGGCTCTATCCATCTTTGTGGGAATTCAGGGGTTACTGTTATTTATAGCTCTGGTGGTTGTTTCAGAGAACGGCAAGTAATTCCTACTTATTCCGGGTTATTCTGGCTCCCAGGGAGCGGAGCTTCCCCGAAAGGTCTTCATATCCTCTTTCTATCTGGTATACGTTTTGAATTGTGCTTTTCCCTTCTGCACACAGTGCGGCAATAACCATTGCCATCCCTGCACGCACATCGGGAGAAACCAGTTCTGCACATCTCAGCCTAGCAGGTCCGCTGACCACTGCCCGATGAGGATCACAAAGAATGATCCTGGCTCCCATTCCGATAAGTTTGTCTACAAAAAACATTCTTGATTCAAAAAGTTTCTCATGAATAAGTACGGTTCCCTCTACCTGGGTTGCTACTACTGTCATAATACTTGTCAGATCTGCCGGAAATCCGGGCCAGGGAGCATCGTCAATTTTTGGGACCATCCCGCCGATCTCCGGGCTTACCTTAAGTTCCTGCCCGGATGGAATAAAGATAGTGCTGTCGTCGGTATCCCAATGAATCCCCAGTTTTGCAAAAGCAATCTTTGTCATCCTTAAGTTTTTGGGGCCTGCATTTTCTATCTCCAACTCCCCCCTGGTTACGGCGGTAAGCCCTATGTATGAGCCTACTTCCATGAAATCAGGTCCAATGGAGAACTCGGCTCCTCCCAGTTTCTTAACTCCGTCAATGTAGAGTATATTTGAGCCGATTCCCGTTATCTTTGCTCCCATTGCGTTAAGCATGTTACAAAGATCTTGAACATGAGGTTCACTCGCAGCGTTCATTATCACTGTATGACCTGAGGCAATGACTGCAGCCATAATGGCGTTTTCTGTTGCCGTTACCGATGCTTCATCAAGGAAAATATCGGCACCTACCAGTTTGTTTGCATTTATTCTGAACAGTCCGTCTATTTCTATTTGAGCTCCCAGGGCACTGAAAGCCAGAAAATGGCTGTCCAGTCGTCTCCTACCTATGACATCCCCTCCCGGCGGAGGAAGTATGACCTTCCCTGTTCTGGCCAGCAGAGGCCCGGCAAAAAGGATTGAAGCTCTAATGCTCTTTGCATGTTTTGTCGGAATCTCAGAAGTTTTAAGATCCTGGACCTTGAATTTATAAGCTCCATGACCGCATTTCTTTACCTCCACACCGAGTTCTTTCAGTACTTGAAACATAACATGAACATCTTCGATTTCGGGAAGATTTTTCAGTATAACGGTTTCGTCGGTTAAAAGAACTGCTGCAATACAGGGGAGGGCCGCATTTTTATTTCCACTGGCGGTTATCTTTCCTTTTAGAGGAAATCCGCCTTCAATACTGTAGGATGACATCGAGAGAACTGTACCTTATTCTCTGTCCCTTTTCAAGCTTTTTAGTTTAAAATAAAGTAAAACTGCTTTTTACCGAAAGGGTTGGGATTCATACCGATCTTTACCGTTCTGATAATGGTTGCTCCATCGGAACAGTCAAAACGGACCATAAAATCAATAACCTTTTCTTTCAGGGAAAAGGGGTTTTCGAAAATCTGGGGGAAAAAAACAGAGCGGAAGTCGGTACAATCAGAGCGAACCCCATCCCCTTTATCAGGGAGAAAGATTCTTTTAAATATACTGAGGGGCTCAATGGCTGATTCAATAACGGCCCTGGAATCTTTTTCCGATAACCTGTTGTTAAAAAAGATTTTCCATTCGCCTTTCATGATTTCATCGGCGGAGTCTTCAAGAAATTTATTCAGATTTCTCACAACGTTAGTCGCCGCTTTCTCACGGTATTCTCTGCCGTTCCACTTATACCAGGTCATATAGGTTTCGTATCCGGTTCCCTCTTCAAGCCCATGACGCCATTCAACGATATCCATAAAGCTGTCGTTATCAATATCTGTAAATTCGTAGGATACAGAGGTATCCTTTTCCGTGCTGAAAAAGGAAAAGCGGTTGTAACTTGAAAAGAGTATCCACTCTTCATCAATACCTCTGGCCGAAAGAAAGCGGATATTCAGCCCGAAGGGATATGGTGAGTCTTTCTTTATGAAGAGAGGGGAAATTGAGTTCAGGATCAATCTGGAACCGATAGGTATCCTGTACATGGATATCATCTTGCCGTTTATCTGCAGAAATACAGATAGAAAGTAATCTATCATAACGGTATCTTTATCTGCAAGACGTGAAATATCGGAAAGGCTCAGGAAGTCTCCGCTTATACCATTCTGCTTTTTAATCACCAGGAAAAAGGCATCATTGTATCCGTTTCTGTCCAGGTCATGGTAGATAATCTTTATATGTCCGTCTTTCTTTACAACAGGGAGAAAAGAATCCGGGATAGTATCCAGGATCTGTTTTTCCATCTCCGCTGAGGTAAGCCGGGGGGGCTGGCTTTTCTTTTTGGGAGTATTTACAGGTGCTGTCTTCACCTCCGGTGCAGCATTTTGACCTTCATTTTGCTGTATCCGCACAGAAGCGGCTGGTTCTGAAACAGGTTCATGGTGAATTTCAGGGACAGTGGTACATGAGAACAGTATTAAAATTAAAAAAAAACTGTAAAGGAGTTTCATGATTCAACAGGAAGTGTAGCAGGAAAAAGAATATTTTTCCATTACTTTCATTAATAATCCGAATTAAAAACCGGCAGTTTCATTTTATGGAGGGTTTTCCCTTCAAAATTGCCGGAAAGGGTAAAGTAATCCAAAAGTCCCGGAGGAATATCGGTGTAAATTCTGTTGGTAAGGTACAGATTCCCTCTTTCTGCATACTGGGTTCCCAAATGGAATATATAATTAACCGAATCAGAAATAATATTACCGGTGTTCCCTCTGATCTGGTATTGTGTAGATCCTATATCAAGAGCAATCTTGTAGGAGAGCATGGTTTTGAATGGATAAACCTCTGCACTGATTATTAATCTGTTAAGAATAAGTTTGAAAGCTTCAATAATGACAGGTGTTGCTGATCCTGCGTAGGGGAACAGTACCAGAGCTCCATAATTTGTTTTCATCCATACTCTCCCGTTAAGGGGTTTTATAACGGTGTGTAGATGTTTGTAAAAGTAATTCATAACGGTATCAATATGTTCTTTTCCCGAATTGGAGATCCACTCCTGAACAATATCAATCTCTATATACATGAAAATAAACGAATAACTTTCGCCTGCTTTTATCAAATCCCAGTTGCTTCCGGACAATTTTGCTGTTTCCTGTTTGTTAAAAGCATGTACTTTTTCTTCTTCCTCTTCGAGGGGTTCCATGGTGTAAAATGTAACAGCTTTTTTAATGCGGTTTACCGTTATGGATCCCCTGATAAAAGATCCGGGAATATAATCGGAAGCTCCTTTATGGAATAAAGCTGCGGGATCATCTATCTTGCTGTCCGGATCGATAATTCCATAGTCAAATTTTCTCTGTCTTGTGATGAATGCTAAAGCACGGGTTCTTTCACCAAAGTTGAAACTGCTGATGTCAATGTAAGCAAAGAACGGATCGTTGTTTTTTGAAAGAATCTTTCTGTAATTTGACGGATTATATACTATTAAAGAAAAAGTTCTGGAACGTTTCAGCTTGTTAAAAAAAGTGAGGACTTTCCTGTTTTTTGAGAAAAGGTATATCTCAGTCATTGTTCCCACTGCAGTTTATAATGAAAGTATTTCGAATTGGCAGGTTTTTTAAACTCAGAAAACTGGTCGGCAATAAATCCATCAAGCATCATTTTAACAGGAAGGCTTATACAGATCGTATTTTTTGCAGAGTATTTCTTCTCCATCTCCTGAAGAACCTTCAACGGTTCCTCCTGGATAAGCTTGTTCCTGTTTTCCGTATACTCAAGGTTCCCTGAATGAATTGAAATTCTGAAATTCAGATGTTCCTTCAGTGAGCAGATTGTCCTATTGTATAAAAACATGTCATTCAGGATTTCCATTGATGAAAGAACTGCATCCTGGTACTTTTTACCCAGAAAAAATGCAACCACTCCACCGTCTCCTTCCCAGTTCCAGAGTCTTCCGTTCCTCTTTTCACATATGTTTTGAACAATAAAACTGAACTCAGTGTAGGTTTGCTCTACCATATTTTTCGGATATTTCTTTACTATACCAGTATTGTTGATTATATCAATTCCCAGAAATACCAGAGTGTAGGAATCTCCTTCCCTGAGGGTTCCCCAGTTGAGGGTTTTCCGTATTCTGGGATTTTCCACAAAGATTCGGTTGGCAGGATCGTATATGTATCCCTGGTTGTAGATTTCCCTGATCATCTCATTTAGATAGGGGAGATTGATCTTCTTACTCATAAGACCCTCTTCCCGTAATGTAATAAGAAGTTCAATAAACTGAAGAAACATGTTCCGTTCAATTATGATCCGGACAATAGCATCTGCCGCATCACGGTTTGGGATAGCAAAACTTTCAGGGAATCCAGTCTGTTTGTAGATATCGTAATCGGGTATAATTCTGCGTACAATATGAAACATTGTATGCACATCCATCCCTTCGGAAAGAGTTTTAGAACAAAAATTTTTTATTGACTGTGAAATTTTCATACTTTCATTTTAATTAATGATTTTTTATTATATCATGTCAAGGATAATATGGATACAGTTAAAAAAATCATAAAAAGCAGTATACATGACAACAGTACTTACTTTGTTTTTCCCTCGGAGATTAGTGCGGTTTTCTGGAGGAAAAAAAGTCTGAAACTTACAGGAATCAAAGCTGTTCTGTCCCGCAGGTTTCTAAGCTGGGATACCTTTAAGGAACAGCACTTCTCTCTCAATCAGTCCGGTGTTCCGGTTAACAGAATTATTAGAAATCTGTTTATTATCGATCTCCTTGAGGAGAACAGGGAACACAGCAGTGTTTTCAGATATATTATTCCGCCTGAACATGCCTCAAACTCCGCAGTATTTAAAAAAATGATTTTGTCCATTCTTCCCAAACTGCCTTCACTTATCAAAAAGATTTCAGGTAATGATGTTTCTATCCCGGAGGATCTTAAAAAGGATTACAGAGAGTTGTACCAAAGGTATACCGGCTTTTTGGAGCAGAGAGGACTTTTTGAGCCTGGCTGGATGAGACCGGATATATCAAAGTTGAAAGATACCTACTACCTATTCTTCCCTGAGGTGATTGAAGATTTTAGAGAGTTTTCGGGGGATTTAAAGGTAATCGGCGGGATTAAAACAGTTCCGCTGGATTTGGAAACTTCCGGAACTTTGCAACGGTTTCCCACTTCAACCATGGAGATGAAATGGGTACTTAACAGGATAGACCGTTTACTTAAAAAAGGCGCCTCCATAGATGATATAGCGATAACGCTGCCTGATATGGATACATGGAGGGGAAAACTTGAAGCTGCAGCTTCGTTACGATCCATACCGCTGGCAGTTCGTGAGGGGAAACCGATTCTTGAGTTTCCCGGTGCATCTTTTTTCAGAGATCTGGACTCCTGCATCAGCTGCAGATTCTGTGCCTTATCGATGAAACAGCTTCTTTTAAACGGTGCAGTGCCGTGGAAAGAGAAGGATCTTCCCCGGAGACTGGTACTGTTCGGTGTTGATAATTTCTGTCAGGTGAATTTTTTAAAAAACGGCAAAGTGCATGATCTCTGGCTGGAAAGGATGAAGCTTTCTGAAGAAACTGAGCTTACAGCTTATTATACCAGATTGAAAAACGGTATTGAAAGAGTTAGCGGAGCAGTTTCTTTTGAAGCCTTACGGGTTGAGATTCAGAGGTTTACCGGTGAGTTTATCGATACTGCTGAATGGGAGGATACTCCACTGCTCAAAGAGTTTCAATTTGCGCTTGATGCCTTACGGGAAGCAGCTGATGCCTATGCCACGTGCGGGAATATGAAGGTCCCCTCTCCCTTTAAAGTCTGGCTCTCCATTCTTGAAGAAAAAATATACGTTCCGAGAACCGCAGAAAGGGGTATTTCGGTGTTTCCCTACAGAGTCAGCGGAGGAATTGAATCAAAGTGGCACTTTATTCCCGGGTTTTCCGAAAGAGTTTCCTCTGTTGTAAAGGAGGAATTCCCCTTTTTAAGGGAGGATCAAAAACTGCAGTTCAACTCAGATGTTCTGGACTTCTCCCGTGCCTTTATAGCGCTCTATCTAAAATCAGGGGAGAACGTATTGTTTTCAATGAGTGGAGAATCCTTTATTGGAGCAGAAATCCCGCCGGCTTTTTTTGTAAGCAGTGATTCGGTAGAAAACTACAATGAAACCTCAGATGAAAGCACGGATATCTTTGACCGTGAGTATAGGTTCTGGAGAGGAGAAACAGACACTCTGGAGTCTATACTTCCGGTTATGAAAGCCGGGTATCATAATGCTTATAACAGTATTTTAAAAGCGAAAAGACCGGATTATACCAGGGTTCCGGTTGCTAACGCCCGTTTGAAGAAAGAAATCCTACAGCGTATTTACCGGAATGGAGATAGTCTTAAAGTGAGTTCAACTTTTCTGGATACATTCTATTCCTGTCCCTACCTGTTTTTTTTGAAATACGTTCTTGGTGTTGAAAGCAGGGAGTATGTAACCGGGTATCTGGATAATTTTACCTACGGAGGTATCATCCATGATTGCTTTAAGGAACTCTTTTTATTTATTGAAAAGAAAACAGGGACTTTTGATCCGGTTAAGACGGATGAATACATAAGGGCTCTTGAAGAGATAGTGAATCTGGTGTTTCAGGATTACCGAAGAAAGGGGCTTTCCTTCTTTGAACCGGTATGGGAGGAATCCCGGCGGGCTGTTCTCAAGCATCTGAAGAATTTTATAAGTCATGAAGGGGTGGAACACCCGGGATTCTCACTGGAAGCAGCGGAGAAGGAATTCTCCCTCTCAATACCGGAGAAAAAGCTTCTGCTTAGAGGGAGGATTGACCGGATTTCCCGGTCAGGGGATTTCCGCTCTCTTGTGGATTACAAGAAGAGTTATTCCCCCTCTGTTTCCAGCCTTGCTCCGGAGGACGGCATCCCTGCATCCTTTCAGCTCTACTTCTACATCCTCTTGGCTGAGGGAGAGGGAGAAAAGGTAAACTC
>QNBL01000025.1 GCA_003641695.1 Spirochaetota bacterium | reverse complement strand
TGTACGATGAGGCAACTGCTGTAAAGATGGCAGATATGCTCCTTGAAGAGGGGATATATGTAGTGGGGTTTACCTATCCGGTTGTACCGAAAGGGATGGCCCGGATCAGGGTTCAGTTCTCAGCAGCTCACAGTAAGGAAGATATTGAAAAGTTAATTTCTGCCTTTACCAGGATAGGGAAAATGCTTAAAGTAATCAACTAATGAATAAATTCCTTGATCAGGTGCAGATTGTTCTTGTCGAGCCGCAGGACGGAGCAAACATCGGAGCAGTCTGCCGAGCAATGAAAACCATGGGAATAACCCATCTTGCAATTACAGGCAGCAAAGAGTATGACGAAAACAGGGTTTTCACCCTGGCCCTTCACGCAAGGGAGATCTATCTCAATGCTGAAAGATTCTCCACGCTTGAGGATGCGTTAAAAAAAAGCGTTCTCTCTTTTGGGGCTTCCCGCAGAAGAGGAAAGTTCCGTAAGTACTTTTCCATGTCTCCTGTAGATATGGCAGAAAAGACTGCAATGGTTGGCCGGGGTACCGTATCCATTGTATTCGGAAGGGAATCGGATGGATTAACGGACAAAGAGCTTTCCCTTTGTGATGCGGCAGTCAGAATTCCGACCTCCGAATTATTTCCATCCCTGAACCTCGCTCAGGCTGTGCAGATAATCACTTACACACTCTTTACGTATACCGGCCCTTTTGCAAGTTATACACCAGTCAAGAGGGAAGAACTTGATCACTTAACAGGAATCATAACAGAGTCCCTTGACAGGATCAAATTTTTCAAACTGGAAGAGAAGGAGGAGGTTGGACGGTTTTTCAGCGATATATTCGCCCGTTCCCTGCTATCCCGGTCCGAGGCAAAAAGGCTGGAAAAGATGTTTAAAAAAATTGCATCAATCAAGATTCATAAAAAAAACTAAACTTCCGTTAATTCCCCGGTTTTGTGCTGATATTCAAGGATTGAAGTCCGTATACTCAAGAATACCATTGGAAAAACGTAGTTGTAGAAGTAGTTACGCTGATATACCCGTTTCTCCTTAACTGAGTTCTCCCGGATAACCCATTTACTCAGTGCATCCATGTATTTATCGTAGGAATTAAAAGAAAACACTGGTTTATCTTTAAATTCGAACTCAGTCTTTAAAGTATCCTGAAGTGATCCAAGGAGTTCAAAGATATCAAAGAGGGAATATTTCTCCTCCAGATTTCTATCAACAAGATTTCTGTTCCCTTGTGCAGCTTTGACCATGGCCGTATACTTCTTGGGAAAGATAAAATTGTAAATATCACCCACTCTGATTCGTAGACTCCGCTCTTTAAAAGCACTCTCAATCTTGCTTATAACAAACTTGTTCCCTCTGTAATACTGAAGAAGGTTTACTATTCTGTCAGCACCATCCTCTCCTCTGTTAAGAAGAAGGTCGACCTGCTTCATGATAGCCTCTGGGAGACCGGGGTTTACCTGTATGCTGTAGGTTATGAACTCAGCTCCTTTTTTTTCTTTCAGGGTTACCTTATTGTACTTGAAAAGTTCATCCATAGTTATATTACTGAATGATCCAAACAGTGCCTGTGCTTCCCTCTTGAATCTCCTGTAATAGTCATCAACTATTCCGTTTTCTTTAAGAACCCTGTAGAGTTCCTCTGAGATTCTAAATCCCCCTATAGGAGCAGTACTTTCCATTCTTTTGGCTTTAATTACAGGAACCCCGATAACATCCCACTGCTTGCTTCCTTCAGGTCCAAAGTTACCCATGGTAACTTCTCCTATATTTGCTCCGATTCTTATACGAATTTGGAAAAAAGCGTTTATAGATTGGGAAAACTCACTGTTTCTCATGGTACTAATAATATCAAAGGCTTTTTCAATCTGAATCTGTATATCCTCATTCTTGTTGCCGTATAAAAAACTCTTATTTGCTTCATTGAACTGAAAAGCAACCCTCTGCATTTCGACACAGGTATAAAAAAGTTCCCTCGCTATGTAATCCTCGGTTTCTTTCGGGGTCAAACCTTTCACGTTCGGATCGATATTGCCTCCAAAATGAAACATCAAACTATCACCTTCGATCTTGTTCAGGTACCCACCCCTCCTCTGAAGGACCCAGCTGAATGCGGCGTAAAGACCGTTCAGAACTATCTGATTTTCCATAGGGGTAAGGAATTTTGAAAGATACGTGTAATCAGCAATATCCAGAAACCCTATCCCGATAATACTCTCCTCGGATTTATCAGGAATTTCTCCGTTTTCCATTATGGCGTCTACAAGTTGTTTTGGAAGATAGAATTCCTCAATCTGCTTTCTGAAATATATTTCCCTGGAAGCTTTTTCCAGATCATCCACCGACTCGTCATTCTTCGATTTGTTCAAACCGTCAGACAGTGCAGCCAAAGCATTCTCTTCAAAATCTTCTATTATCTTTTTAACCCTCTGTACAGAAGGATTACCAGATTCCATAATTCCATTAACTTCAAGTAATTTTGTTAAATACTCCGCCGCAAAGGCAGGTTTATTTTGATACCTTTCCCGTACCCAGAGAGCATGATTTTCGATACTTTCAGGCGTAAAACTGTAAACTTTTTCTTTAACTTTCATAATACATATTTTACCATACCATTTAACTTGCAACAACTCATATTCTGTACAGAGACAAAAAAGTATGATACATATATTTAAAGGAGTTTCTATGGCTTATTCACTGGCAATTGCATCTGGTAAGGGCGGAGTAGGGAAAACCACTACAGCTGCCAACCTGGCTGTTTTTTTCGCACGCCTGGGATTGCGAACAGCACTGATCGACGCCGATCCCCTTTCTGATGTTGCGGTTATTTTTGATATTCCTGAATCCCTTTTTGAAACTTTATCAGATAAACTTGACGGTTCTCTGCCATTGAAAAGGTATACAATAGAAATTTTCAAAAACCTGGATCTGCTGTTCCCCCTTTCAAAAACGAAAAATGACGACACTAAAAAACTGTTTGAACTCGTATCTTCGGTATTTAAAGACCAAATACGTGAGAACTATGATGTTATCCTTTATGATTTACCTGCCGGAATGGCCCAGGATGATCTCTCTTTCCTTTCATTGGCGGATGAAAAGATAATAGTAACAAACCCTGACCCAATATCCCATGTAGCCGCAGGTTCATATATGAAAAAAGCCAGTGAATATCTGAATTTTTCCGATTTTCTGATCTGGCATAACAAGTTCAGAGGATTTCCGGATATAAACTTTAATCCAACAGATATTATAGGAAACTACAACAAGAATGTTCCGGAAGAAGAAATGCTCAGTAAAGAATCTTTAAACCTCAAAAATCTTGCTCTCGTCCCGGATGACTCATCCATGGATCTTTTGAACGGTGATCCGCTCATAATGCTGCAGCTTCTTCACAATATGGAGGATCTGCTTGAAATGATTCACAATGAACTCATAGATCCGGTTACTATTCAGAAGCTTTTCTCTAAAAAGACGCTCTCCCTTGTTAAGTTTTACTTTTTAAAGAATCCGTCAATTACTAACGTAAATGACACGCTTACAAACATTATGAGCTACATAGCAGTAATTTCAGGGATTTCACCGGAGAAACTACGTTCAAAAGAGATCGAACTGTTAAGTAGAGAACAGGATACAGAACTACGAAAGTACATAACCAGTCTCAAAAATAACAAGCTCCGATCACAGGTTTTAAAAATACAGAGACTGCTGAAACAGAAGATAGCTTCCCTTGACTCTGACACCCGCCTTTTTTCCGTATCTGCCTCGGTGGATCCAGGGAAAGCTCTTGACCGTGAACTGAGCCTCCTGTTGGTGCAGACAGATTCAACAGCAGAACACAACAAGACACTTAAATACAGTGCAGGACTGCTTCTCTTCACCTTTTCAATGTACAAACTTTTCCAATCGGAGAAGGTAACTTCTCTCATTACCGGCTTTGTACCCAGGAAAAAGGGAAAAGCAGGAGAACAGAAAAGAGACAGATATACACAGATCCGGAAGATGGTTGAGGAGGACAGCACCTACAAGAAACAGTATCTGAAACTTGTAAAAACCCTGTTTCCGCTTATAAAACGGCAGGTTCAGGTTGCTGCAGAAACCTTTGAACTTAAAAACATACTGTTTGTGGACAGCAAGAATAACGTAAGAGAAGACATCTATCTGAAACTTACCAGCACCTTTATTCATGAAGCTGTCAACAGTGGTCTTGGAATCGTTGTTACCTTCGATCACAGACCTGCTACCCATGCTTTTACATCAGCGGCAACTGTCCTCCTGGATAATATAAAAAAAGGAAGAGAGCAGTCCCATAAAGCGCTACCCTCTTCATCATAATACTATTAGTCAGTCTTTAATTCACTCCTGTTCCCTTTGGTTATCTTTTCAAGAATACCGGTAACTTTGTCATCACTGTCATACCAGGAGAATTTCACCATGTTTCCCGGTACTTTATCCGTAATCCACCACTCGTAATCAGCCTCTTCTTCAGTATGTACAAGGTGGTCCGCTAAAAAGATACCAGCAGGAGTTTTTACCTTTTCAGTCCCTGTTTTCATCTCGCTGTAGTCTGAATCGGTAAACGTTCTCATATCCTCTTTCCTGTACGTTACAATATCTTTATCGGTGGGTTCATATTCCTGTATCTTTCCGGTATCTGCATCCCTGAACCGTAACTTAACAATACGATAGTCCGTATCAATCAGGAACTCGAATACAATATCGTCCCCGTCATCACTGTATTTCACCTTCCACCATTTGGTACCGTCGCTGTTTATTTTGAGTAATGCTTTATCCACCAGGAGACTATCACCGGGGTTACTTTTTGAAGTTAGTTTCCAGACAGAGCCTTCACCCTCTTTGTAGCTTGAATCATCAAAGTAGAATCCGCCTGCATAAAAACTATACCAGTATAAACTGTAGAACTGTCCCAAATATATCTGATAGTATAGAGGATTCAGATCCACATCTACAGATTTTGTTTTCTGCCCTTTACCCAGTTTGTATGATCCTCCAACAGCAAAACCTGAAAATCCATTCCAATAGGTATACTCAGTAGTAAGACAGAAATTTTCATTAACAAAATAGTTAACTCCTGTTGCCATTGCAAATCCTATTGATTTGGATCCGGGTGCTTTTAAAATATCAAAGGCAAGACCCATATTCATATAATAATCGAAACGGCTTAGTATATTAAAGAAAAGAACGGGAGCATCTCCGAAGTCAGAAAAATGGACATTAAATCCCTTGAACCCCATATGAGCCGTTCCAAAGGCTGCCACGCCCAGAGGGAACCAGGGATCAGATGAACCGCTCTCATTGAAAGGAAAAATAATTCCTGTCCGGACCTTTGCAGCCACCCCGAAATCAAAGGGAGAGATCTCCCACATAACAGGTTTGTACAGAATCATCTCAGTTTTACCAAGAACACCAAGCCCTGCATTACCCGTAGTGGAGGTCATCATCCCGTTATCAGCCTCAATACTGACAGTTCCTCCGTACAAAAAATTGCCCATCATATAGTTGCTGCCCCACCATACTTCCTGACTGTCCTCTGCAAAAACAGCCGCTCCAATACTCACAAGAAAAATAAAAACACATACCCTTTTCATAAACCCTTCCTTAAAACTTCTCATTGTACTAATTTAAGGAACCATTGTATCCTCTTTCTTGTTCTTTTGAAAGTCCAAAAAAGGATAAAACAAGAACCGTTGTATCAGGACATGAAAATCCTGAGTTCTCATCTCATAAACATAATTTTTACCTTGACAATACCTTATTTAAGTATTTAATTCTTCCTATGAGTAATAACAATTTTGATATTCAGCATGTTCTGGATGATCTGCTAAAAAGCTATAAGGAGGATTCCGGAACGAACTTTATTGATGATTTAAATCTTCCGGTTTTACGGTCAGTTCAGGAGATACTTGATAATCTGCTTGAGATTCTTTTTCCGGGGTACAAGGGACTCAAAACAATTACCTCTGAAAATGCTCCTTTTATCATTGGCTCCCTCCTGTGCGAGGTAAAAAAGCATCTTAACCTGCAAATTACCCGGGCACTAAAACATGAGTGCAAAGTTAAAAATAGTACAGACGAATGCCACTGTGAAGAAAATGCCGAAAAAATTACCGGGGAAATGTTAGACTCTCTGGTCACGATACGAAAGATTATCAAAAGTGATGTTGCTGCAGCATATGCAGGCGATCCGGCAGCACGATCCTTTGAGGAAATTGTCATAAGTTATCCCGGAGTGAAGGCAATTGCCATCCATCGTATTGCTCATGAGCTTTACCGGAAAGATGTCCCCCTTATCCCCAGAATGATGAATGAAATTGCCCACAGTGAAACAGGAATTGACATTCATCCCGGAGCAACTATCGGTGAAAGTTTTTTCATTGACCATGGAACCGGTGTTGTAATAGGAGAAACTTCCATAATAGGGGAAAATGTTAAGATCTACCAGGGTGTAACTCTTGGAGCTTTGAGCTTCTCAACCGATGAAAACGGCAATGTGGTTAAGGGGATAAAAAGACATCCGGAAATCGGTGATGATGTTACCATTTACGCTGAAGCAACAATCCTGGGTAATATTAAGGTTGGAAAAGGCTCCGTCATAGGCGGAAACGTCTGGATAAAAGAAGATGTCCCTGAAGGAACCCTGGTCGGTCACCCAAAAATCAGGAACGTGGAAAAGAAACTATAACCCGTTCTTTCCCGAGGTTAACCATTAGTTATGATCAGCGAGCGAGGGGAATCGAACCCCCGGCACAAGCTTGGGAAGCTTGGGTATTACCATTATACGACGCTCGCAAAGTTGACAAACCAATAATAGTATCAGCCGTCCCTTATGTCAAGATATTTTACTCTGCAGCCTGAAGTCTGACGACCTCCCGTATCTTGTCTTCACCGTTTATTGCAATCACCAGTGCTGTCCCGTCTGGTTCCATATAGGGAACTGAAAGGAGTCCGCCTGTTGATTTAAAACTTGCCAGAATTTTCTTGTCCCCCGCCGGCAGGACCGCTGTAACAGTTACAGGAACAGCTACTGGATAAACCGGAATCTCTTTCTCCAGTATACCGAATACCTGATCCTGTGGGATCTCATCCGGTTTGGTAATGAAAAGCTGCCTGACAGTATCAAAGGGTACTTCGGATTCAGTTGATGGACTCTGGCTTACAACGACTCCTGCTTCCATCCCTCCCTTTTTGGGAACAATTGAGAAAGAGAAGGGATATGCATCCAGAACAGCCAGGTCCAGAGCTCTATTCCAGGGTATATTTTCGTAGTCCCGAACCGTAGTAAGCTGTCCTTCGGGTCCTTTACTTACTACAAAGGAAAGACTTGTATTTACAGATACTTCGGTTCCCGGAAGAGGTTTCTGTTCGAGAATTGTACCCGCAGGCTTATCATTAAATACATATATAAGCGGTTTTTCAAGAACCAGTAACTGACCATAACTTGTTTTAAGGCTTCTCAGATGATTTTGAACCTCAGTAACATCCATGCCTACGTAGTTATCCAGTTTTTCAACAGCAATCCCCTTGCTCACCTTTAAAAGGACTCTTCCGCCGGCTTTTACCAGAGTGCCGGGTTTTGGATCCTGATCCAGAACAGTACCTCTATCATTCATCGAATCCGAAAACCGAAGCTGTACGTTAGCATACAATGCCTTTTCCTGCATCCTGATAATAGCATTCGCAAGTTCCATTCCCCGCATATCGGGAACCATGGTAAGTTCCTTGCTCTGTACTGTGAGCAGGAAGGTTATGAGAGCAATAATCAGCATGAGAAATACAGCACCTGCAGCGGATAAAAAAATCATGCGTACTGTTCTTTTTTCAGGGTCCACCTCCCTGTTGCTTCTACTGTTTCTATTTTTTGAAAAAAAGGCGCTCATTGTGAGCCTCCTAACACTAATCCAATTATTTTCGGCATTCCGTTTATAAATGTTTTCCAGTCCATAGCTTTCTTCGACTGCAGCTGCAACTTTTGGACAGCAAGAATACCGTTTACTGTTTGTACCAGAATTCCGTGGTTTTTGTCTACTCCCAGAATTTTTCCAGGGAGATCCGTACCGGATTTTCCCCCTTCCGCAATCTCAGCCTCGAAAATATTAAGTCTTCTCCCATCCAGAAAGGTATAACATACCGGCCACGGGTTGAAGGCTCGTATTTTTCTCTCGATAATTTCGACAGCTTCCCCCCAATCGATCATTCCGTCACTCTTTTCTACCTTTCCGCAGTAGGAGGCTTCGGCATCATTTTGCGGAACAGCATCTGCTGTTCCTTCATCAATTCGATGAAGTACTTCTACAAGTAGATCAGCCCCTTTAACAGCCGCATACTTGCTTAATGAAAGGGTTGTCTCCTTCCCGGTTAAAGGAAAGCGCATTTGAGTAAGGATATCACCGCTATCCATCTCCAGTGCTATCTGCTGCACCGTTATTCCGGATTCTTTATCTCCATTAAGGATTGCTGAAAGGAGGGGAGAACTGCCTCTGTACTTTGGAAGAAGCGACGGGTGTACATTGATTCCGCCATATTTGAAAAGGGACAGGAACTTTGGACCAAATATTCGTCCATAGGCAAATACCGCCAGAATATCGGGACCAAGGGCAGTGATAACCTTACGGGAATCAGATCGCAATTTACTGAACTGAAACACAGGAATCCCCAATTCCATTGCCTTTACCTTTACTGGAGGAGGAAGAATTTTTTTCCCCCTTCCCTGCACCTTATCCGGGTTGGTAAGAACCCCGCATACTTCAAATTCAGCAGCTGCCTTTTCCAGCGAAGGTACAGCTATCTCGGGAGTTCCGGCGAAAAGTATCCGCATCTATTTTTTAATCCGCTTTTCGTAGATTTTTATAAGTCTGAGCCTCTTTTTCTCGTTAAGATGATCTAAAAAAAGCACCCCTTTCAAGTGATCTATTTCATGCTGTATGACTCTGGCAAGTAATCCATCCGCCTCCAGGGTGAAA
Source organism: Spirochaetota bacterium (assembly GCA_003641695.1). Lineage (GTDB taxonomy): Bacteria > Spirochaetota > Spirochaetia > B11-G9 > B11-G9 > B11-G9. The sequence goes on along the minus strand of QNBL01000025.1, from coordinate 6,755 downwards.
GGTCTTCCCTTTAAATTCCACGCCTGTACCTTTATCCATTCCGGACGGATAACATCGCTGTATATCCCGGGAATACTTAAACACCCCTCTTCATAAGGCACCTGCTCTTCAGCTGTCCCTATTATTTCCGGATTAATAAAAACCATGGGGGATTGATCCTGAATTTGACAGACAAAGAGCCTCTGCTCTACCCCTACCTGAGGTCCAGCCAGGCCAATTCCCTTTCCCTCTCTCATGGTGATAACCATGGCATCTATTAAATCTTCCAGTTTTTTATCAAATTCAACAACCGAAGAGCATTTTTTTCTTAATACATCGTTTCCAAGTGTAAGTATTTCTAACATAACAGTATAGTACTCAAATTTAATCAGGCCGTCAATCTCGGCTACATAAGACTTACAGGATCTACATCTATCTCCATGTAAACCGAACTTCGGGGTACCGCCTGAGCAAGATCTCCCACAACCCGGTGTATCTCGGAAAATCTGTTGGTCCTTATAATTATTTGAGACCGATAGTTCCCGGCAATGCGGCTGATTGGACACTCTGAGGGTCCAAGATACTCGGTATCCTCTACTACCGCACCCCTCAAGGTTACAGCGGCACGTTCGGCAAGATTCTCCACCTCTCCCTTGTTCTTCCCCCGGAAAACAAGACGGAAAAGCCGTACATAGGGAGGAAAATTCAGAAGCTTTCTCATTTCCAGCTCCTCCCGGTAAAAGTCCTCCTGTCTTCCTTCAACTGCATATTTTATTGCAGGATTTTCAGGATCATACGTCTGAATAATTACTTTGCCGTCTTCCGTATATCGCCCTGCCCGGCCGGAAACCTGGGTAATAAGGGAAAATGTCCGTTCGCCGGCTCTGAAATCAGGAACATGGAGCGTACTGTCGGCAAGAATAATACCCACAAGATTTACCCCGGGGAAATTCAGTCCCTTGGCAACCATCTGGGTACCAAGAAGTATGTTTATCTTTCCATTATAAAAATCTTTCAGTATTGTTTTAAGAACGTTCTTTTTCCTGACAGAGTCAGAATCAACCCGTCTTACCGCTGCATGGGGAAAAAACCTTCTGATCTCATCTTCAATCAGCTCAGTACCAAACCCTGAATATCCTACATCAAGGGAGCCGCACTCAGGGCAGGAACTAATGGGAGCAGTGCTGTAACCGCAATAGTGACAGATCATTCTGTTTCTTTCCTTGTGAAAAGTCATGGGGACGGAGCAATGGCTGCAGGTCATCTCGTATCCGCATGACCGGCAGTGGAAAAAATAGGAGAACCCTCTTCTATTGAGAAAAAGGATAACCTGCTTCCCTTCCTCAAGCGTTTGCTTGATTTCCGATATGAGAATCCTGGACAGGGAGGAGGTTTCCCCGTTCATGTTAACAAGCCTGCTTTCGGGGAGTTTCCCTCCGGAAAGACGTTTTGTGAGCTCCAGTTTTTTTATTACTCCGGTCCTTGTCAGATAATGAGCTTCCAGTGATGGAGTGGCACTTCCCATTACAACCTTGGCATCGGAAACTTTTGCCCTTCTCATTGCTACCTGTCTTGCATGATACCGGGGAGTAGAACCGGACTTGTAGGACCCTTCATGTTCTTCGTCGATAACGATCATCCCCAATTTTTCAACAGGAGCAAATACTGCGCTTCTCGCACCAATAACGAGATACGGCCCTCCCTTTTTTATCTTTACCCACTCTTTAAGCCGCTGGGACGGAGTCAAAGAAGAGTGAAGGATTGCTATTCTTTCGTTAAAGCGATGTTTAATCCCTTCTGCCAGCTGATGAGTCAAGGAAATCTCGGGGACAAGATAAATGACACTCTTTCCCTCGGATATGAACTTTTTTGCCGCCTGAAGAAATACTTCGGTTTTACCCGAACCGGTAATACCGAAAAGATACAGAAGATTGTTATCCGAGTGTACAATGGTATCCACTGCCGTTTTCTGCTCATCCGACAGTTCGATTACCCCATCACTTACGGGATCTTCAGGATCAAAGGAGGGAAGCAAGCTCTCCCGTTTTCCTCCAGGCAGCATGGAGCCTAAAGCCTCTCCCAGGGAACAGTAATAGACCTGTGCTATCCAGGATGCCAGCTCCACCTCTTCCTTCCCGAAAACAGGTTCACTGTCAATTATCTTCTCAACAGGTTTTATGGTAAAATCAACTTCCGGTTTTTCCGGGGAAACAGACAGTACGTATCCGGTAAGTTTCCTTTTGCCGAGAAAAGCAGTAACCCTTACTCCCTCTCTGCAGTTCTCTGAATCTTCCGCAGAGTAGGTAAAAGAGGAAGGAAGAGGGATGTTAAAAACGACTTCAAGGTACTTCATTACAGGCTGTCAAGGAATTTACGGACCGCTTTGAGATCCTCCCACACCGGCTTCCGGTAATTCTCCGGATTCCTCAAGACACCGCTGGGGTGATAGGTTGGAATAAGGGGGATCCCCATATAGTCGTACATCCGTCCCCTGAGCCGGCCGATGCCGCTGCTGCTGCCGATCAATTCCTGTGCTGCTATTCTTCCCACTGTCATGATAAGCGACGGTTTTAGTATCTTTATCTGCCTCTCCAGATATCCTCTGCATGCTTCAATCTCATCAGGATGGGGGTCCCGGTTTCCCGGCGGTCTGCATTTGACAATATTCCCGATAAATAAGTCCTTGTCCCGTTTCAGATCTATGGCATCCATCCACTTGTCCATGTACTGCCCTGCCCTTCCAACAAAGGGGATACCTGTTTTATCCTCTTCTGCCCCTGGCCCCTCTCCGATTATCATAACCTTCGGGTTCAAAACTCCCTTTCCCGGGACTGTTTTGTTCCTGTTTTCGCACAAGCGGCACTTGCTGCAGGCAGCTATTTCCGCTTCGATAGTTGTTAATGAATCCTCTTTTCTAATCCCGGCTCCAGCTTCAATTTCACGGTGTTCTCTTCTTACTCCATCTTCGAGATAATCCATGGACAAATCCAGGAGTCTATTAAATCTTTCAACCTTGCTGTTCATCATACCTTACCTTATAAAAGTATAATCCCTTTGCCGGGGCCGTTGTGCCCGCCATAGTTCTATCCCCGGATTCCAAAATATCTTTCATCCTTTCTCCGGGAAAAGAAAGCGGTGCTGTTTCAAGTATTGTCCCTATTATAGAACGTATCATCTTCCACAGGAATGCTGTTCCCTCAATTTTATACACTAAATAGCCGTTCTCCATATAAAAGGATGAAGAAAATATTTCCCGTATTTTTGTTTTACTGGGATCTCCAGCAGCAGTGAATGCTGTAAAATCATGAACCCCTATCACCTGCCGGGCACATTCATTGAGATATCTCAAAGGAGGTAATTCCCTTAACGACAGAGCATACTTCCGGGAAAAAGGGGAAGGCACTGTACACTCCTGGATCAAGTACTTGTAGCTCCGCATAAGAGCACTGTACCGGGCACTGAAGTCACGTATAACTTCTAGACTGGAAAGGATCCTGACATCTCCCGGCAGCAGCGAGTTAATCGCCTCCCGGTACTTCTCTCCCGGTATTGATGAATCTGCATCGAAGTGGCAAACCTGACCAAGAGCATGTACCCCGGAGTCGGTTCTTCCGGCAACAATGGTAGAAGTTCTCTCCCCATGAAGTTTGTAAAGGGCTTTTTCCAGTTCTCCCTGAACAGTTCTCTGCTCCGGCTGTACCTGCCATCCGGAAAAATCAGTACCATCGTATGAGAGGACCAGTTTAATCCGTCTACTCATTCTCTGTCCGGCGTTTTATCTCTTCACCTATTGCAGCGTGAAGTTCTTTGGCTTTTTCCAAAAGACTCCCCGGTTTCTCCCTGGAGGCTTTTCCCATCCCGAATATTCTCGCAACTGTTGTTCTGGCTCTTTCCAGCGATTTTATTCTTTTTTCTTCATCCTCTTCTGTTCCGTAATAATACTCGAGAAGTGCCGACATATACAGGACACCATCATATCCATAGTTTTTATCCAGGTCTGGGCCCAGATTACCTACCTCAGTCAGTGATTGTTTCCCTGTTCCGTCATACTCCACTGCAAGATTATAGAGAAATCCAGCTTTACGGTAAAATATCTTCGCAAGATAATCATAATTCTCTCCCGGAAACTTCTCATGAAAAGTATTAAACAGCCAGGCCGCTCTGAGAGCTGAAAGCCCCTGCTTAAAGACAGGGCTTTTTTCATCAGGAAAGAAATCGTAACTCGACATTGCCAGGAGGTATGAAGCGGCCCCCTCTTTTAAACCTCTTGGCCCTGTAAAATCAAGGGAATCGAAAATCGGTGCCACCAGAGATTTTCTTTTGCCGGCCATTTCAGCCGCTCGTTCAAGCATATCAGCCGGTATTTCATTAAAATCAGTAAGATAAGCAGCGTAATAACACTGAGGACACACCGTAACAGTATAAATCAGGGGGACCACTTCGCCGTACTTCTGCGAGGGAAGATAAAGCCGCCTTAACTCCTCCGTCAACTCACCGGCGTTGAGCCGTCCCCTTCCCGTGCGCAGCTCTTCTTTGTAAAACTTGCTCTCGCATACCGGACAAACGAGAGGTTCTTTTGAAAAAAACGAGATTGTACTGGCAGATTTAGTTTCCATCTTTGTCTTCCTCTATAATTACAACCGCAACAGCTGCTTCTTTTTCATGAGTCAGGGAAAGGTGAATTACTCCTCCCCCATTTCGTGTAAATGCATCTTCAGCCGTTCCATGCAGAATAATATCCGGTTTACCATTGTGGTTGTTTACAACCTCAATATCGGTAAGCTTCATACCCTGTAATCCTGTTCCCAGGGCTTTACCGAATGCTTCCTTTGCTGCAAACCTTGCAGCAAGGGAGAGGACGCTGGATTGTCCCTTTTGTTTGACAGATTTAATCTCGGCAGGATGAAAAAACCTGGTCAGGATTCCTTCTACTTCCGGCCAGTGTTCCATTCTTTTTACATTGACAATATCTATCCCCAACCCTTTAATCACCATTACTCTCCAAAGATGCAGACTTCACCTTTACGACGATCTCCTTAGGATCATAATCCAGAACAAGTACTCCTGTCGGCACATCGGGAACAACCTTTAACGTATAACTCCCCTCCTCTCTTATTCCGGAACAATCCACGGTAAAACGGAAATCATTTGTTGTATAGTTCTTCAGACTAAGTTCTTTCCCCTGTATCTTGAGAGTATTGTCAGTATTAATGCCGGAAAGTTCAAAGCGGGTATCGAGATCAAGAGCAATCATGTCGAGACTATTCATTGTACGGACTATGTATGCCTCCTGGACAACAGCAGTAAACTCAACAATATTTCCGCCGGGGAAAACTACCGATGGAGAAGGTTTTTTCAACCTGACCCTAACGGTAAAATCATTTTTTCTGTCGGATACATCAATATCTTCGGAATGGATAAAACTTAAGCTCTTCATGACACTTTCCGGTCCTTGAGCTTCAACTGATGACGGGGTAATAAAATACTGGGAAATATTATATCCCTTTTCAGGAAAACCTATAATCGAGGGTTTAACCTCCAGGCTCCTGGTGACCTTCTTTTCCAGGGACAGGGTAATCTCCATTGGTTCTACCAGGATCTCAATGGGTTCAATACTTAACGCTGCCCCTTTTCGTACAATCTTTACGGGACTTGTATACTCCCCTTCCTTTGTGCAGGATCTGAAATCCGCTGATACAGAGATATCATCTTCTAAAATCAGCAGGATATCCTCAGCTCTTCCCTTTACTGTTACCCTGACAGTTCTTGGGTACTCCTCGGAAGCGATTAATCTGTCATTTATCTCAACATTAAGCGGTACGGTAAAAAACCTCTCCTCCATGCTCGATATACGGTAGAAACTGAACAGCAGAATCGCTGCAACAAGAGAGATTATCTTAATGGGCCAGTTATGCATAAGCCTTTCTATATACCTGTTAGTCTTCAATGATAAGCTCCTCATCCTCTTCCTCAGCTTCGTCTTCGTAATTCAGCAGTGAGTTGAGCATCCGGCTGATCTTCCCCGGCGGAAGATCGTAATAAAGATTGGCATCGTAGGAAATGGAGAGTGCTCCGGTCTCTTCCGATACAACCAGCGTGACGGCGTCAGTGTCCTCTGAGATTCCCAGAGCCGCTCTGTGTCTTGTTCCGAAACTCCGCCTTATATCAACCTGTTCACTCAGCGGGAGAAAGCATCCCGCAGCAACAATCTTCCCATTCTGAATAATAAGAGCTCCGTCATGAAGCGGGGTATCATGGCCGAAAATTGTAAGAATCAGGCTGGAAGACAACTCTGCATTGAGTCGGGTGCCCGACTCCATAATATTTTTTATCCCCACCCTCCTTGGGAAAACTATCAATGCTCCGCTCCTTCTGTTCGACAAGACCTCCACAGCATTCAGTACCGTATCTACTTGAAAAGGATGGGCTGAATGATTCAATTGGAACCACTCCCCCCTTCCTATCCTGGAGAATATGTTTCTTAATTCCGGCTGGAAGATAATAGCTACTATAATAACAATAACCGTTGCCAGTCCGTTCATGATCCAAAGCAGGGTTTCAAGCCTGAGTATAAAAGCGATCAGGTAAAGCAGTCCGATCAGGAAAGCTCCCCGTATAAGCTGCACAGCCCGGGTTTGGACAAGGATCTTGTAGACCTGGTAGATAAGAAAAGCGAGAATCAGAATGTCCAGCACAGGCCTGATCACATCGTTTATCAACCAGACGTTACCAAAAAGGTTCATAAATCTCATTATAGATACGAAAACTGATTTTTG
>QNBL01000024.1 GCA_003641695.1 Spirochaetota bacterium | reverse complement strand
TATGTATAAACAACTTCTACACCGATACAGACAAGGAAATTCAACTTGTAAAAGACCTTGTTAAAAAAGCAGGTGCAAGAGTTGCAGTTTCACGGCACTGGCAGTACGGCGGCGAAGGTGCGAAAGAACTTGCAGAAGAGGTGATTGCAGCGTGTGAAGAGAAACCTGACTTCAAGTTCCTTTATACAGCCGACACACCCCACAAGGAAAGAATCGAACTGATAGCAAAAGAGGTTTACGGAGCTGACGGAGTATCCTACTCTGCAGCTGCGGAAGAAAAACTTAAAAAAGTTCAGGAAGATCCCGAGCTTGCTCCAATGGGAACCTGTATGGTTAAAACCCACCTGAGTCTTTCCCACGAACCTTCCCTCAAGGGCCGCCCGAAAGGATGGGTACTCCCAATAGAGGATGTTCTTATCTATCAGGGTGCCGAGTTTATTGTTCCTGTAGCTGGCGGGATTAAACTTATGCCGGGAACAGCTTCCGATCCTGCGTTCAGACGTATTGATGTGGATGTTGAGACCGGAAAAGTAACCGGTTTATTTTAATGTAGCATTGGATTTAAACAGAGTCGGTTTTGCCCGCTTCGCTGGGCAAACGAAAAGGCAGCCATGGAGGCTGCCTTTTTATATCTAATCTTAAAGATCAATTGATCTAATGTAGTCCGCAAGCTTGTCGCTTGCAGATCTCAATTCTTTTTGTTTATGTTCAACTTGAGCAGCAATCTGCTCCAGTTCATTCTCCTGTGAAGCAAGATGTTTTGAGTACCGTTTGAATAGATCAGAATCCTTATCCAGAACCTTCATGTTTTCCCTGATTCTGCTTTGATCTCTGCTTATTGTATTTTGTCTGTTTCTTAAGGAACTAATCTCTGAGCTGATGGTCTCCACTTCCCGTTTTAAATCAGCTGCCTCTTTCAGCACTGTCTTCATTTCCGGAGAAATTTCATTCCATTCCAGATAAACAGCCAAATCTGAATACCGTAAACCGTTCAGGCTGAACTGCCTCGAAACTGTATATTCTTCCCCTATCAGTACAGGATTCTTCCAGGAGTTAAGGACAAACCGGTACTGTCCCGGAGATTCCTTTGGTTTCACAGGATAGTTAACCAGCTTCCAGCCCGCTTCCTTCTGGTGTATCAGCACCAGTTCATCTTCTTCGCCGTTAATCCGGTAACTTGTTTCGCGGTAGATTTTATCGGTTCTGTACAGAACACCATCCGAGATTTTAAGACTGGTAATTCTTTGTTGGCCGGAAGTAACATCTTTCTCCACCTCGAGAGTACCATGAACTGCATAGGTAAGAATCCTGTTACTGCCCGGGATCATATCAGGCAGCAGGGCATCACCTCCATAGTATCGTCCTTCCAATACTGTTACCGGCCCGGCTGCCCAGTGTGCATCAGTACTGTTGACAAGGCGGATCCCTTTGAACACTTTGTTGTAGGAGGGGTCATATACGCCGATGGATTTTCCTGCATCTTCCTGCACTATAATGGGGATCATTCCGGAGGATCGTGCATCAACACTCACTGGATTCTTTACATCGTACCGATAGAAATTCCCCTCCCTTATACCTGCTGCCTGAGGAGCAGCAGGAGCAGGAGTATACGCTCTGCCGGATTCCATTTCATAGATATCTGCAGCCATGGAAGATGCTTCAGGATAAGCCATCCTTTTTGCTCCCGATAATTCCGGAGCGGCAGCCTTTGCGTATGAAGTCGGGCCAACAGGTACAGAAGAAACGATATCGACATTCTTTCTGGTTATATACCGGGGAGTTGAGAGATCCATTGTAAAGGCATTCGGCTGCCCGGCAACAAATCCCAACTGAATATTATCCCAGCCTTGCGTGCCGGTATTCTGAACGATCGCCCACCCCTCGAGACGCGCAGTCCCGCTCTCATCGATAACAAGACGGTAACTCGTCTTCCAGAGGGGAACCGCTTTTACGTAGCTCAGCCGGATCCTCCTCTTCCCGGATCCTTTGCAGGAAATCTTCAACGTTCTAACCGTTTTAACCCGGGACCCGGCAATCAATTCAAGAGCGGAAACCAGCTCTTTCTGGAGCCGGGGATCTTCAAACCGGAGTTCCTTCAACCCGATAATAGCAACTTCCTGAATCCCGCTGCTGCTGACGAGATTAAGAATGGTAATGTTCTTTTCACCCGTAAGAGAGCTTTCAACACTGAGAATCCTGCCGTTGAATACACCCTTTTCGGTGCTTACTGTAACAGCTTCTCCCTGTACACTCTTTAAAAAATCGGATAAAGCAGGAGAACCTGATGGATTCACCCGGAAATCGCTTAGAAGAACGGAAAGGGGATCGCTGCTGTCAAAGTTAACAGCTCCTACAGTACCGCCATCAAGATCTTCGACAATTAAACTTTTGAGAATATCATTGATATCCCGGGGTTCTGCCTGGAAAGCAATAACCCCGTCCCCGGTTACGGTTGTTTCCCTTACCATCTGTGCAAGACCTGCTGTATAGAGAGTTACCCTGGTAATAGGAATTTGGACATTCCCGGCATCAGTAGTTTCAACAGTTCCCTCTCCACTGCTGAAAACGGGAATTGCAAAGATAAACAAAAAGATAATAATAGCGGTATACTTGTTCATGGTTTAAGTTTAGCACAGGGAAACAGAAAATACCATAGTGATTGCACCATACTGCCAGCAGCTGGAAACCATAACGGAAGGCTTCTCCCGGCAGGCAGGATGACAAGTCCCCGGTCAGGCCAGGCCCGGGTATCCTGCTCCTGCAATAAGTCCCGCAGTGCGGTACATTGTACGACAAAAAAGAATTTGCGAGTAAGAATCCAGTATCGACACTCCATACATACCCTGATTTCTTCAGGAGAGCCGGTCAGTATCCTTATGTAATATCCTTTCCCGTTGATTTACCCCCATTACCCCAAAACCCGTATTCAAAAGGAAGGTCTTCTATAAAGTACTGTTTATCCCGGGGATCAGCATGTATCATATTGACCCGTTCATCCAAAGGAACATACCCGCATCGTTCAGCAAGCTCTATAGAGTGTCCCCAGTGGAGGTGAAGGAGATACTTTCCGCGGAATGACTGCATCATATAACTTATATTTTCTGAATGAAGAGCGAAAACCTTTGTTTTTTCCGAATATGTAATCATTTCTCTTCCCCTGCATGCAGATCATAGGGGAAGAGGAAATCCATGTCAAATATATTATTCTCAAACGAGGAAAGAGCAGTGGACAACCTTTCAGTTAATCTTCCAGTCAATTACTGCAGTGTATTTATCCTCTTGGTGATGTTCAGAACTTCAAGCTTTAATGATTCAAGAGACTTTACCATAGACTCATTTTTCTCTTCCAGATAATTTTCAGCAAGACCTTTGTAGTAATTTATTCCCTCAAGAATGTTGTTTCCAAACTCAAGAAGCTGCTTCTTGCCTTCATCGACAACAACCCCCAGGGTTACATCTTCCAATTTTACCTTGAACTGCTCAACGTAGAGCTCGAGTTCCCTGATAAACATATGTGGGCGTTCCCCGGAAGTAATAATGTTTATTCTTCCATAAATATGATCTACCATCTCTTTCAAGGTACTTGTCTTTGAGAAATTAACAATGTTGGGCCCGGGAGTCAGAGCCGTGTGAGCTTTTTTATTAATCCCGAGAGCTTTGGTCGCCGCTCCTGCAAGATCGTGGCAGATACAGGACTTTGCAAGTATTCTCTTTCTGCGCTCTTCATATACCTCAGGGCTTAACTTTTCTAATTTTAAAGCCGAAAGCTTCATCTTCTGGTATACCTTGCTGGCCACACACAGAGGGACTTCGGAGAACTCAGTATTTATGGCTGCGTGTTTGTTGATACAGGCAGCTCCGGGTATTCCCGTAGATATTCTGTACTTACGCATGAGCTCACTAGCCGTATTCTTCAAATTCCAGAACAAAACACCAAGGGGGGATGCCTGACTGAGGTAAACGTCCTCTTCGCCTGCAGCCTTCAGTTTCTCAAGATGATCGTTATCTATATTCACAACATCAGGAACCAGCATAAAGGGAGTACCCCATCCGGTTCTGTCTATTCCATAATGATTTCTTAAAAATTCATCTTCTTCCGCAGTACCTATACCACCCTGAACGGTAATCCTGAAACCATTCGAAACAGCATTATTGTTACCGCCGGCCTTAATAAAAGCACCGGCTATCGTTTCCATCAGTTTATCCTTACCTTTCTGGAATTCCTCCAGAACCGGCCCAAGCAGCTGCCCCTTTGAAACAAAGGCATGCCCCCCGCAGTTTAATCCTGATTCAATCCGGAATTCGGATATCCAAATCCCCTTCCTTGCAAAAACCCTTCCCTGAATCAATGCGGAACGGAAATCGCTGACCTTTATGACAATCTTCTTCTTTATTGTTCCAACCATGTCAGGAAAGAAATCCCTGTACTGCTCAACAGCATCGAACAGCCTCGGGTTCAGCCCTGCGGAAAAAATCATTGCAGAATGAAGCTTGCTTTCGGCATACCCCCGGAGAGCAGCAACCGCCTCCGAATATCTGAGATCGAGGGATTTACCCTTAATAACCGGAACCGTATCCAGCTTTGTCATAATGTTTACATCTATCGATCCGGCAGTTACCATGGATCTAAGCTTATTTTCCAATAAAGCTCTCTCCGGCCCTGCAGGAAGATCTATCATTTTTAAATATTCCCTTTTTAAATCATTATCCGGAAGCAGCTGAAAGTATCTGCATATTTCACTCTCTCCGTTAAACGGAGATTCTTTTAAGCTCTTGAAATCTCTTTTTACAAGAGAATCTATAAGGTTAAGGTAGGATGTAATCCTTCTAGCCCGCCAGTCCTCGGAACCTTTTTTTATTGGCTCGTAGGGAATGCCGTTTTTTCGTGAATGATGCTTCCGCATCTGCTCGATTAAGGTATCGTCCACAAGGGAGATTACTGATGGAATTCCATATTTCGCCACCTTCAGCGGTGTGTCAATGGAAAACCCTGTCCCCAATACGGGGATCTGGAATGTGTGTGTGTTTGTTTTATTATACAAATAGGCCTCTTTTACAGCCCTGCGGGCTGTTTCAATAACAGGATACTCTATTTACCGATAAGTAACAAGGGGAGAAGGGTGCCAAGATCAATCAAAGTAGGGATATAGAACGTTTTTCATTACTTCAGGGATTCTGCATGGTCTGGCTGTACTCTTATCTATAAAGGCAAGCTTGGTTTCTCCGGTATTTATCAGATTACCCTCTTCGTTAAAGATTTCATAACAAAACAGTATCTTTATCCCCGGTTTTTTCTTTATCGAGACCTTTACTTTGAGAAGTTCATCGTACCTGGCCGGAATCAGATACTTGGTACAGTTCTCCATTACCGGCATTATAATACCACTTTCTTCAAGATCCCGATAACTCAAGCCCAGATGTCTGAGGCTCTCAACCCTTGCTACCTCATAGTAAGCAGCATAGTTACCATAATAAACATAGCCCATTTGGTCTGTTTCCGCATAACGGACGCGGATGTTTGTTTCAAAAGAATACACAAAACCTCCTGATTAACTTAGTAGGGGAGAACAACCAAATACATAAAAAGATAGTGGAGGAACGCCCCAGCAAGGACAAACAGGTGCCATATCTCATGAAAACCGAATTTACCCGGAATAGGATTAGGTTTTTCCAGATAATAGATAGCCGCCCCAACGGTATAAAATATTCCACCTCCAAGAAGGAGGACAAATCCTCCAATTCCGAAAAGAGGAATAAGTTTGATCATAAGAATTATTCCCACCCAGCTCATGGAAAGGTACAGGGTGTGAGAAACCCATCTCGGTAAATCCGGAAATATAGATTTAACCACGATTCCGACCGCAGCTATAATCCAGACAACACCGAAAACACTCCATCCCCAAACACCTCTGCCTAACACAAGACATATTGGAGTGTAGCTGCCTGCAATCAGGATATAGATTGCAACGTAATCGAAGAGCCGGAAAAAATTATTAAGCCGATCCGACAGATTCAGACCATGATGAAAGGTACTGCATAGAAAAAGAAAGAAAAGACTGAATCCGTATATGGAAAATGAGATTATTTTCCAGACTTCTCCCCGGGATGATGCTGTAACAACAAGAATAACCAGACCAAGAAGCGCAAAAACAGCACCAGCCATATGTGTAATCGTATTTATTACTTCATCTGTTACATGGATGCTGCCGTCTTTACTTAAGGGAGGAAGATCATTATTTCCGCTGTCAGTTCTCATTGCAACAAACTACATGCTTTATGATATTTTTTCAAGCTTGAATCCCTGATATAAATCTTGGAGGAAATCTCTTTTTTACCACCCTCCCGTTTCAATTGGCCATATTTCTGACTGATATCGTCGAACTGTCTGCAGCATTGATGGGAGTCGCCCTGTTATGAGGTTTATCTCAGACCGTACAATAAGCAATCGGGGGAAAAGAAGACCTTACAACCGGAAGCGGATCCGAATTATTTCCATATCTTGTTTTTATCTGCATGGCAGCAGGACTTACCCTGTTTTTATTTTTTATTTCAGGTCTGGTAATCATGAGAACAACTATCCGCATTTTAAGTCGGGGAATAAAGCCCGGTTCCTACAGCACCGCAACACCGACAGTTTCCCGTTACCCTGATCTTACCAGCTATTCCCATGACGTTTTTTGCACTCCTGTTCTTCAGGATTATCGGTGGAAAACCAGGAAAAAACTGTTTAATAGGATTGAACCCGTATATCCGAAAAGACAAGAAGATTCCTGACAATACCAGATTGACTTCAGTCGGAGCAGTATCCTTTAAGACTGCGGGAAAACTGGAGAAGCATTGAAAGGATTTGACCTTGATTTACTTTTAATGACAAACCACAGCAGCCTTATAGAATACCTGTATATCAGACTGGACTTAACCTGGCTAGGTAACTGTTATTCTCTTCTTCCATAAGGAGAGTACAGTTTAAGCCGAACCTGGAACATGCCTTTCTCAAAGTATTAAAATCAACAAACAGCCACCTGAAAATGTCAGAATAGATATCCTTGTAGATCATCTGATAGAGGACCTCTCCATAGTAATGATCGGGAAAGGCTTCGGAAGAATCGAACATGTAGCTTATATCGGACGAATCCAGCAGGATTTGCCCCCCAGGGTTTAGATGCTCAATACAACAATTAAGGAAATAATCAAGTCCCGCCAGGGTGCCGGCTATACCGATACCGTTCATGAGAAAGAGCAGTGTATCGTATTTCTGTTTAAACCCGGAATCAAAAAAATCCAGACATGCAGCTCTTTCAACTCCCCGCGATCTCATGACATCCACAGATAGAGCGGAGATATCGATGGACTTTACCCCCCCAAACCCCCTGGCTTTAAGAGCCAGACTGTGCACTCCTGTTCCCGCTCCTATATCGAGCACACTCCCTCTGCACTTCTCCAACGCTTTTATCTCAACAGCCGGCATCTCATCGGGTGTACGGAAAAGGCAGGATACCGGGATTTCATCAGGCTCGGTCACATCGGATTTAACAATCAGCTTATCTGCCCTTCCTGTCAGCCAATAATCGGATACAGCATGGCCCATCGGATCTTTTTCCGGGTTTAACATGGATTGATGTTAGGAAATAACCAGTGCAGAGTCAATAATGGAAAATCTATACTTCTTTACCGAAGGGATGAAATTTCTGGTAGAAACTTTCAGGGACAAGGAAATCAATTGCACCGGAAACTATAGAGACCTTAATTTTGTCTGAATCCCCGGTATTGAACAGTTCCCCGTCAATATGAAAATCGGCATTTTTCCCCGTCTTGATTACTGCTTCCTTTATTTCATACCGTTCAATAAGGGGCTTCTTTTTCTTTGCCAGTTTAGCATTAATCCTGTGATGCCACCCCTTCCAGATAGATAGAAGGTTGGTTAAAACGGTCAAATGATCGTTCAGCTGATACAGGTAAGCATCCATATTCCCATCGTTGCAGACAACATCCGGACATATCCTGAAAAGCCTGCCATAGTAAGGACGGGTTCCTATCTCAATGATTATCGATCGTGTCCTCCGGATAAGGGATCGGAAAGGGTATTCGGCATTAATCTTTATCCCTTTTAAAGCATATTTCCCCTTTTTAAAACGGAGCTCAGTCTCAGGAATACTGTGAAAATCGAATTTTCGAAAGAGCTTAAAAGCAGATAAAATGTAGTAGCGTATCCCGGGTTGAACCGAATTATAAATATCCTTGAAATAAAGAAGTTTCCTGATCTTTAACACTTCCACATCGTAACCAATCCCCAAAAGCTGGCCATAAACAATTCTTCCGCCGATATCAATTTTTAAAAGATCAACCTTTTCCACATAATCGTTTTGTACACTCCTGGTGTAGGTACTTATCTGTTTCGACAGCCGGTGAGGTATCTCATAGGAATCCTGGATTCCATTTCCTGTTCCGCCTCTTAAGAAACCAAGAGCCTTACTTGAAGCATGATTTTTCATCATGGAATTAATTGCCTCGTGTACTGTTCCGTCGCCTCCCCAGATTACAAGATACCTTGAACTGCTTGAGCAAAATTTGGCCACTTCATCTTTTAATGATTCTTTGCTGGTAGATTCCACAATAGTTGCATCAGTTTTTCTTTTTAATATTTTCTTCAGCACCTTTGCTGATGACGGATGTCTGGTGGGATTGATAAGAAAAGTGCAATTTGTCATTGCTCCTGTAATATTCATCAGTAATAATGATAAACAGTTTTGCTGCGGGACACAAGGATTATTTGTTTTGCACCTCTCTTGACAGAAAAATAGCAAGCTATTATTCTGTAACTCATTATTCGGGGGTGTAGCTCAGTTGGCTAGAGCGCGTGAATGGCATTCACGAGGTCATGGGTTCGATTCCCACCACCTCCATAAAAAAAGGATAGTCCCGCTTGCCGGGGGTATCCTTTTTTATTCGTACTGAGGGAATCGAATCGAGAAAGCGCCGAGCGGCAGCGAGGACAAGCGGACAGGATGTCCGCGGCAGCTTTCGATGCGGCTCAATGGGAGCAGCCACGACGGCTGCGACCGGAGAGGTTTCCCACCACCTCCATCATAACAATTTCAGCCGACAAACTTAAATACTGTTATCAGAGTGCCAAGAACTACAAAGCCAACAGTTATTAATGTTGTAATACGGTTAAATCTTGACTCAAAAGACTCAAAGCGTTTATCTATCTGTTCAAAACGTTTATCTATCTGTTCAAAACGTTTATCTACCTGCTCAAAGCGCTTTTCCATCTGCTCAAAGCGCTTCTCCATATAGATGAAGCCTTTTTCCATCTGCTCAGAGATATTCTTTAAGCCCTCTTCTACCCTGACCATCCGCTCCAGCAGATCAATCTCTCTTTCACTCCTGAAGGGAGTAACATTTGTTTTCTGTATCCAGTTCCCAAGATTGCTCTGAACGTATTCTCCGATAATTTTCAACTCTTCATTTCCAAGGACCATTGCCGGTTCTCCCATAAAACACCTCCGTTATTTTACCTGAGATAACGGAGAAAATTCTTCTGATGATTCAAGTATACAGGATTTTATCTGATTTTTCTACAGTAGTAATGCGGACATCTTCTTCATAGCCTCTACCGCTGGCTTCTTAATGTGGATATCTGTAATCTTTGCGGTATAAGCTGATTCAGCAGGGTTTATCTCAACTATAAATGCCCCTCTCTCCTTTGCTTCATAAGGGATGAAGGATGCTGGATAAATCTCTCCTGTTGTTCCAATAAGAATCATGAGATCTGTTTTAGATACAATATCTGAGGTAAGTGCAAGAGCCTTTTCAGGGATCCCCTCACCGAAAAACACAAAATCCGGTTTTAAAACTCCTCCGCAGGAACACCTTGGGGGCAGATTTGCCAGCAGATTCTCTTCGGCGGCATACTCTCTCCCACAGGACAAGCATACCAGCTTCCGAGAGTTTCCATGATACTCAGCGACAATACTGCTCCCCGCTTCAAAGTGAAGATTATCAATATTCTGGGTAATAATCCCTTTTACAATCCCGGTTTTTTCCATCTCTGCAAGAGCAGTGTGAGCACTGTTAGGCTCAGCTTTACCGAAAAAGTCATAGAAGATCTCCTTAATAACTTCCCATGAACGCAGGGGATTTCTTATAAAATAGTCGATATCCAGTACCTCTGGATTATATCTGTTCCAAAGACCATCTTTCCCACGAAACGGGGGGATCCCGCTTTCAACCGATACTCCAGCTCCGGTAAAAACGGAGACATACTCCGCTTTGCGGATTGCTCCAGCAGCTTTAATGAATTGATCAATCATACAACTATAATAACTACTGAAGAATAACAATTCAATTTTTATTTCTGAAATCTTTTAGAATTCCTGAAAATGGTATATACTAAGAAAAAATAAAAACAGGATAAAAACATTGGGTGATAACATTTTTTCAGGTGATATTGATCCGGATATTGCAGAGCTTATGGATATTGAGGCTGAACCGGCTCCGAACTTTGGAGATCTTTTCGAAGATGAGAGCAGTTCCCGGAAGGAGGAGAAAGAAAAAGTTGATATCTCCAAACAATCTTTCACTCCTATTAAAAAATTTCATGAAGACCGGACACTTCCGCTCTTTTCAAGCAAAGAATACTACAAAGCAGTACTCTCAGGGGAAGGTGAATCATCTAAAAGGCTTCACTCTCTTCTTTCAAAGTTCCTTAACGCCGAGGATCCAAAAGAAAAGTCCATGTATAGATCCAAGCTTATTCCAGCCTACTGGAATGTAGCTGCGAGTATTGCTGCCAAAATCGGGATGGGAATATCGGAACCCAAAAAGTTTATGCTCAGGTATGGATTTATCCTGCCTACTCTCGTTTCAAGAGAGCAGAGAGAATCCATAGGGAAGATTGTTGTCGACAAAACAACTGATGAACCCTTCTTCTATATCGATGAATGGCTAAAAAAGGTTGGTTCGGGCCAAATATCCACCTCAGCTGTAGATGAAGTTAAGGTAAAAAGAAAATCTGAAGGAAGCAAGGTAAAGCAGCAGATCGAAAAACTTGAAGGTACCCGGGATCTTCAAATTTCTTCCATTCGGAACAAACTAACTCAAATGGAGATGGCAGAAGAGGAGCTACTGGGGAAAATAAAAGGTCTTATGACTCATAATTATCAGCCGGGATTTGACAATATGAAGGCACCCTACTCCCCCGATCAGAGAGCTCTTCTTGGAGATATAACCAGTGCATGCAAATTCCTGGGAACTATCGATAAACAGATTGCTGATAGTTATAAACATCTTGAAGCCTCAACGGCTCAGCTGGAGCAAATGAAAGAAAAAGCAGCTGAAAACGGCGAGATCATCACGGTAAGTACAAAAACCCTGGAAGAAGAGTTTAACACTGTCCGGCAGATGATAAAAATGTGCATCGGCCGACAGGGGAATCACGTCCCTATCCTTATGAAACAATACTTTAAAACCAATATCAGGGATATTGGAACACGTGAAAATATAATCAGCGAGTTTGCGGCAATCGAAGCCCTTGATCCCGGACTTTTCAAACGTACTTTCAAAAGGGAGACAACAAGAATTGTTCCCTATGTTATTATCGTACCGGCCTACGGGGATAAAGGAATATGCTGGGAGCCTTTTGAGAAATTCAACAGAGCGACGAGCAGAGGAAGAATTGCAGTCCCGATGTTTCCCAAAGACCTGAGAACAGCTGTGCTTGCAGCGGCTGCAGATCTCAGATGGCAGGTTGCAAAGGAAAAAGCCCAACATTACTGGATGGAAGAAGGTCTTACAGGAAGATACTATCAGTGGTTTACCGAGAAAAAGCTCAGGGGAGATGTCAAAGAATACTTCATACAGGACTACATCCTCTGGATTACAAAAGAAAGTGAGGGAACCCAGAAAATGGAGAGGGGATCAAGGAGTGTTTTCTGGAGATACATTCCGTTTCCACAGGAACTCAGGGAGAAGCTGCGTCAAAGAGGTTTTGTGTACAATGAACTTTACAAGAAAGATATAAACAGGTCGCTGACAGACGGTTATTGATTCATTTTTTCCTGCTGCGTATCAATGGCATGAAGTACTTATCAAAGTCTATCTTTCTTGAAAGATACTTGATTGTCCGGTGATAGATAAAAAAACTGCCGGCAATCCCCAGTATAAAAATAAATATAAAAATACCCGAGGCAATGCCGGGAGTAGCCTGTTCAGTAATAAACCTGGATACAATAAAGAGTAGAAGAACTATAATGACAATCATTGCAATTATATTGTAGATTGAAGCTGCCAGTAAAAACAGCACAGTATTGAGTTTCTTATTCATTCTTTTTTCTATCCTCCGTTATATATGCTATAAAAAGCAGGATTCCGCATACAACAACACTGGCATCCGCAATATTGAAGGTAGGCCAACGCTCTAAACCGAAAATCCCGTAAAATTTTACATCAATGAAATCTACAACCCCCATGGGTCTGAAGATCCTGTCTGTAAGGTTTCCAAATCCACCGCCTATGATACCTGCTACCGCCCAACTTTGTAGAGGAGTAAACGCTTTACTCTTTAAAAAATAGATCGACAGGAGAATAAGCACAACAGCCGGAACAATGGTAAAGAGAACAAATCTTACAATATGAGGGAAATTATCCCCCATACTGAAAGCAACCGCCAGGTTTCGGGTATGAATTATTCTTAAAAATCCACCCCGAAAAGACCATCCGACTGTATGGTACGGAATTTTATTTACGATCAAAGCTTTCGTTACCTGATCGGAAATGAGAATCAGAAATGTCAGTATATAGGGCTTTATCTTACTCTTTGCTAAATATTGCACCATTCTATAATCCTGTAGGAGCATTTATAAAAAAACATTCCAGGGAGGTATCCCTCTGCACTTTTTTCATCATCAGTCTTGGTCCGAAGGTCTCGGTATTGTAATGACCGCAGCTTATCATGTTTATTCCCCCTTCGAGACAAAGATGATAAACCTCGTGAGCCACATCCCCGGTAATGTAAAGATCGAGCCCCTCTGAAAGAGCCTGTTCCACCTCACGGGTACCGCCGCCTGCAATTACTCCCGCAGTAATTATCTGTTTCTTCCCAAAAGGCAAAACCCCAAGACACTCCCCCGAAGTCAACCCTAATGAATCGATAATACTCTCAATGCTTTGGGGTACGTCAAACTCCCCCCTAACTCCTATAGTTATTCCCTTATACACTCCAAAGGGAACCAGATTTTTAAGACCTGATGCCAGAGCTAATCCTGCATTGTTTCCGAGTTCCGGATGAATATCAAGGGGTAGATGGGCAGCATAGAGGGCAATGTCCTTTTCCACAAGGTAGGATATCCTTCTATACATTCCTCCGGTTACGGGTACCGGTTTTCCCCAGAAGATGCCATGGTGAACAAATACCAGGTCTGCACCTTTCTGTTCAGCCTGCTCGAAAACTTCCATACATGCATCCACCGCAAAAGCAACCTTTTTTATGGTTCTGTTTTTCCGCTCAACCTGAATACCGTTTATGGAGAGATCTATACCTGCAGTGGAATCCATATCCAGAACAGATTTAATATATCGGTCAAATTCGTTTAAATCCATGTTAGTCAGTATACATACTCTCCAACAACTTGACAATTGAAAGAATAGAATCTAATAGTGAATATATGAATCATTACACACTATCCGTTGAAGATATATCTGTAAAACTAAATGAAGAAAAAATCAAATCTCTGATAAACAGCAGCGAATCATCCATGATAATTGGACAGCCCAGAGCAGTGAAGGCCCTTGAAATGGGAACAGAGATAAAAGGGAAGGGGTATAATATCTTTGTTACCGGAATTTCCGGTACCGGTAGAATAACTGCAATCAAGAAAATCCTCAACAACCATTCAGGGTCCACTTCTGATCTTAAAGACATTGTTTATGTCTACAACTTTAAAACTCCCGACAGCCCCATGGTGCTGTACCTGAATAAAGGAGAGGGTTCCCATTTTAAAAAAAGTATCCACACTCTCGTGGAGGATCTTAAAAAAAGCATAACCGGCATCCTGAGCAAGAGAATTTACAGCGGGACCAGAGATGAATATATATCCGATTTCGAGCGTACTGAAAACAGGATTCTCTCTGAATTCGAGCAGAAATTAAAAGAAAACAGCTTTCAAATAGTAAAGGTATCCGAGGATGATGAAGAAACAACGGATATACATCCAATATGGAGGGGTAAAACTGTCTCTTTTGATCAGCTTCTTGAGTTTGTCCGGGAAGGTACAGTAGATGAGGACTATTGGAATGAACAGCGTAAACATTACTATAGCTACATGGAGGAGATGCGCCATCTTTTCATTGACATAAACGATCTTCAGCTTGAACTTGAGAAAAAACTCCAGCAGCTGAGAATAAAGACGGTAAAACCGGAAATAGAAAGACTTTTCCGCAAAATAAAGGAAAATTATGCAGAAGACAAAGTTATTACCTATCTGACAGACTTCGAAGAAGATGTCATTCAGAATCTTTTCATTTTTACCGGTAATCAGGAGGAGGAGGAAGAAGGGGATAATCCCACTGATCTTCTCCGGTACGGCGTCAATATTATTGTTGACCATTCAAGGTCTGAAAAAGTTCCGGTAATTTACGAGAATCATCCACGGTACACCAACCTGTTCGGATCTATTGAGACAAAAATAGATCTTAATGGAGAGAGCAGAACAAACTTCCTTATGATCCGTGCCGGTTCGCTGATACAGGCTTCGGGCGGGTTTATAATCCTCAAGGCAGAAGATGTGCTGAAAGAGGAGGGGACCTGGGAGAATCTAAAAAAAGCTCTCCAGACCGAAGAGGTTGAGATACAGATTCAGAGCAATGCTTTCAACCTTCAAAATAATTCCATAAAGCCCTCTCCCATAAAAATAAACACTAAAATTCTCATGGTGGGAAATGAAAACCTCTATGAGATTCTCTACAACAACGACAGAGATTTCCAGAAATTTTTTAAGATTTCTGCGGAATTCGACTCGGAAATGGATTTAAACGATGACAATATAAAGCAGTACATTGGGTTCATGAACATGATTGTGGAAGATGAAAAGCTTTCTGCCCCCGATATAACCGGCATTATCGAAATTATCAGTTACGGAATAAGGCTTGCAGAACACAAAAGAAAGCTCTCAACCAGATTCTCTCTCATTGCTGATCTGTTACGGGAAGCTTCATACTGGGCTCAAAAAGACCATGAGGGAGTGGTTACCGGTAAATCTGTGAAAAAAACCCTCCGGATGAGGGATTACCTCCATAACCTTCCTGAAGAAAAACTCGTTGAGTTTATTGATTCAGGAGATATTCTGCTGTCAGTAAGCGGAGAATCTGCGGGCAGAATAAACGGCCTGGCGGTTCATGATAGAGGGTTTTACAGCTTCGGCAGCCCCCTGGTAATATCGGTCCAGGTCTCTCCCGGAAGTGAAGGGCTTGTAAACATCGAAAGGGAAGTCGGTCTTTCAGGAGATATACATGATAAAGGAGTATTTATTATAGAGGGCTATCTTCGGAAAAAGTATGCCCGTGACTTCCCTCTCTCATTCTTTGCCAGTATCTGTTTTGAACAGTCCTACGGAGAAGTTGACGGAGACTCGGCTTCATCCACCGAAATCTATGCTCTTCTGTCCGCAATAGCCGATATACCGATAAAACAATCCATAGCTGTAACTGGCTCAGTAAACCAAATGGGACAGGTTCAGCCTGTAGGCGGGATTACGGAAAAGATCACCGGTTTTCATACAATATGTAAAAGATTGGGATTTACCGGAGATCAGGGGGTCATTATTCCTCACCAGAATATTGTAAACCTGACACTTCCCGATGAAATATGCACTGATATCAAAGAAAAGCGCTTTTTCATCTACCCTATTAAAACCATCGATGAAGGAATGGAGATTTTGACAGGAATGACTGCAGGAGAAAGGAACAAAAAGGGTAATTTCCCGGCTCATACCATTAACAACCTTGTTGAGTCGAGACTGAAGGAAATTGCTCACCTTATAAAAAACTACAGTTAGAACTAATGTCTTGACAATTGATTAAATCAAGATATTATTAAGCTATAGCATACGCAGGGAGTCTCATACATGACAAAAGCATTGGATAAAGAAAAAGTCAAAAAAGCAGCAAGGAACTCAATTCCTCTCTCTATCAAGACCTATACCCTTCCCCATGAAACAGAAATATACCTGGAAGAGGTACTGAAGGTTTTTCTTGAAGAGTTCGGGCAGGACCATTTAAAAGACAGACTCGCTTACTGTATGAAAGAACTCGCGGTAAACGCTAAAAAAGCCAACACAAAGAGGGTTTATTTCAAGGAAAAAAACCTCAATATTGATAATGAAGAAGATTACAAAATCGGGATGAAGACTTTCAAGTCCGACACCCTTAATAATATAGACCATTATTTGGAATTGCAGAAGCAGGCCGGGCTG
>QNBL01000023.1 GCA_003641695.1 Spirochaetota bacterium | reverse complement strand
TATTTGTATGTGCCGCCGGAATTCCATTTTTCAGAACCATACAGACAACGAGAATAATAAAAGAGGAAACCAGAGAATTCGTCGCATCAATCACTGGCAGCAGCTGGAATGAGGAATTACTTTCCGAAGACATCATCTCTTCTGACTGGTTCGATCCTGGGCCATTAATAGAACTTTTCTAAACTGCTTTTATTATCAACAGGGTCTGGTCATCCGTTTTTTGCCCGGAACCTGTAAAAACATTTATATCTTTCAGGACAGCTTCTGCAATTTTCTCAGCAGGAAGCCGGGCATTGTTCTTTATGACCTCTTTCATTCTTTCAACCGTATAACTCTCCCCTTTTTCATTCCTGCCCTCTGAAACTCCATCAGTATAAAGAATAAAGAGATCATTCTTCGATGGCTTAAGAGACTTTTTGGCATACTTTTCATCCGGTTCGACCCCTATGGGCAATCCGGGCGTATCAATCTCTGAAAATTCTCCAGATGTGGAATTGTAGTAAAGAAGGGGAGAATGAGCAGCATTAGAGTATCCAACAGTCCGATTCTCTTCATCGATAAGAAGAACACTCATGGTTGCGTACTGTTCAACACCTATTTTTTTCCTTAAGCCTTTGTTTATTATTCTAAGCATGTGATCCGAGCTCTTTGCCGAGGGAGCAACCATCCTGATCATGGTCCTGATCATAACCATTAAAAGAGAGGCGGGAACTCCCTTCCCTACTACATCACAAAGCACCACCGCACTCTTCTTTTTCCCAAGTTTAAAAACATCATAGTAGTCGCTGCTTACTGTCTCAGCTGCTCTTGAAAATACTCCGAAAGAAAAATTGGCAACCTCGGGGATACGTTCAGGAAGCATATTTTTCTGTATCCCCGCGGCAATCTGCAGCTCCCGGTCCATCTCTGTTTTCTGAACAATTTCCGAAAAATTGTAGAGGTTATCGATTGTCAGGGCTGCATAATCCCCGAATGTCCGCATATTGTTGTACCCGACGTCGGTAAAACTGTCTCCAGGTGTTGTTCTTACCAAAACAATAGTCCCCAGCACTCTTCTGGAAATAATAAGCGGGATAACTCCAATGGAACTTATAAACTGAGGGCTTTCAGGAGAACTGTTGGCAGACAACCTATCATCCTTTGTTGCGTCTTTAATAAATATTTCCTTGCCGCTGCTCACAGCCTGCCCGATTATAGTCTTTCCTACCGGAATCCCGTAACTCTTTAGAAAATCCAGCTGTCTTTCAATAGTTTCACCGACTCCCTCGGGGACTTTGAAAGGGCAGGGAAAATCTCCCTGCACCGCCTTCAATTGAAGATGAGATTGACCCTCATCCAGCATAAATACGGCACCGGCATCAGCACTGGAATTTTTTACTACAGCCTGAAGAATCTTTTCAGATACACGGTCCATATTCAAACCTTCCGAAAGAGAAACACTGATATCGATCATAAAGTCCAAAACAGAGTCCAGTTCTTTCCAGAGCTCAGTTTTAAAAGCATTGTAGTGCGTGGAGAGCTCTTCAAACTCATCACCGGATTCAATAACAAGGTCCCGGGAAAAGTCCCCCCTGGCCACCGTCTTGATAGCATCTTCTACAAGTTTAATCCGCTGGGTAATCCGCATGGCCAGGAGGTTAATAAGCAGCAGCGAGAGGATAACAGTAACTACGATAATTCCCACAACCAGATAAAGATTAAATTTTATTGTATTCTCAGTCTGAGTATTGAGCTCTTCAAGGAAACCATTCAGTTTCTCCGTAAAAACCTCTGAGTTTTCCAGAACATTATCCTGATAGTTTTTGAGAGAAGTAATAGCACCAAATACTGCGGGGTTATCATCCTTCAATTCAATAAAAGCCTGGAGAAGTCCCCGATTACCAATAATCCCTGAAAACCCCCGGTCAATCATTCCATCCAGTCTCTTAAATTCCGGATCCAGATACCAATCCCGCAACTGCTTCCACCATCCACGGACTTCCTCATAGTTCTTTACCGGCTTTTCCCCAAGATGCTGGATCCCTTTCAGCTCAGCAAGTTTAGTAAGCTGCATATCGAAATCATCAACCCTGCGTTGAAGATCCGCTCTCAAATCAGTAAGGTTCCGTGTAGTGGAAAGCATCGTTCGGCTGGCATAACTGAGTTTCTCCATACTTGATAAAACTTCACCCGCCTGGTACTCAATATCCTTCAGTTCAATAGCGGAATTGGTAAATACTATTGAGATAAAAATGGCAACAACGAACCCAACAGCAATAAGAGTTTCAACTATGGTAAGTTTTGATTGTATTCTCATGATGAATGCAGTATATCATACTCTTTGATTATTTCAACTCTATCCCCCACAGCCACCTTTCCCGTAGCTAACACCTTAAGAAACCTTGCATCAGTAAGCAGGGAGCAGACTCTTCCCGTTTGTATAATACTGCACTCAGGGTAGCATTTTTTTCTATATTCCGTTACCTCAAAAAGGGCAGTGCCAGCTTTCAGCAGCACTCCGGGTTTGAGATCATCAGCTTCAATTCCTGAAATTCTGACTGTCTCAATAAATCTTTCAAAGCAGAGTCCCTTCAGATCCTCTTTCTCTACAGCTGCTCTCCCTTCCGAAGATAATACAGTAACTTGCCGTCTTGCACCGTGAGAAGAGTAGGCATCACCTTCCAGACCAAAATTCTTGATAAAAAACCCCGATTCTATCGCCACCCTCTTTGTTTTTTTCTCTCTGCTTATAAAAAGCTTTTCAACAATGCCGCTCATTCATTCCTGCGCCTTTTGATTTTCCCCTTGACTTTTTCTATTCTGTTAAAATATCTGGTAACACTCTCCCTCACGTCCACATTAAGAGAATTCATGAAGGGGTTAAAAAACCGGAAAAATCCCGTAATACCTGTCAACCTGCTTCCGAATCTTCTGACCTGATGCTTGAAAATCTTGAAATCGACTGTTTTCCGATCCAAAGGTAACTCTTTGATTTTCACTTTTAGCCTTTGACCTTCAGATTCTGCAAACTCAGCGATAACATGCTGCAAACGGGAAGCAAGATCAAATGACATGAGCATATCCTCAAAGAAAAGACCATAATAGACCCCTAAAGCCCAATATGAGGGGGGGGAACCAAGGGTTCTGAAAACCATTACCGTTAAACGCGGGAAAATAAAAAAATAAAACAGCAGTGAAAGCAGCGTCCAGTAAATAGAGAAAAGCGGACATATAAGTCCTCTATAGTTAAACTTTTGACTCGAATAATCCCAAAGCCGTATTCTGTATACCTTAAGAAAAAACTCACCCGTAAGGTATTCTATTAACGTAGTAATAACCATAAAAAGTAAAATCCTCAGAGGAAGGCTGATTGCCGGAACACTTACCAAATAGAGAAATGTTACTCCAAATCCGTAAAGCGGCAGATAAGGACCAGAGAGAAATCCCGGATTAACCAGTTTCTTTTGGCTGATAAAACTTCGGTAGAAAATTTCAAGGACCCAGCCGGCAAACATACCGACAGCAAAAATAAAAAGTAAATCAAAAATTGACATACACAATCCCCCTGATTTGTTATCTGGAATAAATCAGTCTCATACTACCAGATCTGGGAGCAACTGTAAAAGAGAATATTGACAAATCAACCTGCGTAAAGTAGATTAAAAATAACTACAAAAGCTCCGAGCTTACTGCGCTAAGGACAGGTGATCTAAGAGTGGTAAGCCGGGAGGATCTTTATGAACAAGATCTTCCAGAGGGTTGTTTTGGAAACGGAGCAGCCTCCCGTGTTTGGAAAGGAGAGACCATGAGTCAATCATGTAAAAATTTCATCTTGGCTGCAGCAGTATTTTTTTTATCACAAAGCTTTCTTTTTTCAGTCGGAACTACTGAAAATCCCCGGCATTTGAAACTCGCAACCACGACAAGTACGGAAAACAGCGGACTTCTTGATGTCCTTCTGCCTGTTTTCGAAAAGGAAACAGGAATAAAAGTAGACGTAATCGCTGTGGGAACGGGAAAAGCACTCGCCCTCGGAGAAAATGGTGATGTGGACATTATTATGGTCCATGCCAGAGCACGGGAGGATACATTTGTTGAACAGGGTTTTGGTGTCGATCGGCATGATTTGATGCACAACGATTTTGTTATTCTCGGACCGGAAAATGATCCTGCAGAAATAAAGGGTCTGGGAAATGCAGCAGAAGCCTTCAAAAGAATAAGCAGCAGCAAATCTTCCTTTATATCCCGGGCAGATGACTCCGGAACCAACATAAAAGAGAAGTGTCTATGGCAGGAAGCCGGGATTTCACCTTCAGGGACATGGTACAAGGAAGCAGGACAGGGGATGGGGGCTGTTATTATCATGGCTAACGATATGGAGGCATATACCCTTTCAGACAGGGGAACATACTTGTCAATGCGCGATAAAACAGATCTGGTGATTCTATCAGAAGGTGACAGAAGGCTTTTCAACCCCTACGGCATTATAGCCGTTAACCCTGAGAAGCATGACGGGATAAACTTCGAAGATGCAGAAAAACTGATCAATTTTCTTACCTCCAAAGAGGGTCAGAGGATTATAAAAAACTATAAAAAAAACGGGCAGCAGCTTTTCTACCCCGATGTAATCGAGTAGCGGATGGGCGGTGTATTTATAAGGGCAGTTGAGCTGATACTAAAGGGGAACAGAGAAGTACTCTTCATTGCATCCACCTCCCTGAGGTTTGCATTGACTTCTACAGTCCTGGCAACCGTTTGTGCACTCCCCCTGGGGCTTTTTCTCAGTCTTTCACCCTTTAAAGGGAAAAAACTCATCATCGTACTCATGAACAGCCTTATGGCCCTTCCGACAGTGGTTATCGGACTTCTGGTGTACTCCTTTATCTCAAAGAATGCTCCTTTTGGAAACCTGGGGTTATTGTTTTCCCCGGGAGCCATAATCATTGGACAGCTGCTACTTGCCTTTCCGATCATTGCATCCCTCATCTACAGTGCTCTCTCAAACAGGGACCCTTCACTCCCGGAAACCCTGGATACCCTGGGGATATGGGGAATCAGAAAATACTTTATCATTATAATGGAAGCAAAAACAGCAGTTCTTTCGGCACTTCTGTCCGGATTCGGCAGGGTCATAGGTGAAGTTGGCGTATCAATGATGCTTGGGGGAAATATCCGCTGGTATACCCGGACAATTACTACAACAATCGCTTTGGAGACCAGTAAGGGGAACTTCGAGCTTGCTCTTGCACTGGGAATCATCCTCATTGTTATCTCCCTCAGCATCAACTTTCTTCTTCATGTGGGGTTCCGGGATGCATAACTCAATCACCTTGAAAAACATCAAGTTTTCCTACACCGCAGAAACTGTCCTGGATATCGCCGATCTCAGTATTGAAAGGAACAGGGTAACAGTAATTACCGGTCCCAACGGTTCAGGCAAGACAACGCTTTTAAAGATCCTGTCCGGACTTCTTCTTCCTGAGCTTGGGGAAATCTTCTTCGAAGGTACTGTTCTTTTAAACAGAAGGAAAAGAAAGATTCTGCTGGGGAACAGTACCTATGTTCACCAAACTCCTTATATCTTCTCAGGTTCTGTAAAGCGAAACGTAACAATGGGCATGAAGGGAGAGAATAAATGTAAAGGTTTGCTTGAAGCGTTTGATCTTGCCAAATACAGGAACTCCCGGGCTTCAAAACTTTCAGGAGGTGAAAAACAGAA
Organism: Spirochaetota bacterium; assembly: GCA_003641695.1. Taxonomy (GTDB): domain Bacteria; phylum Spirochaetota; class Spirochaetia; order B11-G9; family B11-G9; genus B11-G9. The sequence goes on along the minus strand of QNBL01000023.1, from coordinate 11,004 downwards.
GATTGCTCTTGCACGGGCAGCCGGAATGGAGAGAAATATTCTGCTACTGGATGAGCCCCTGGCCCATATCGACTCAGAATCAAAAGTAGTTATAGAAAAGATCCTGAAAACCATGTCAGCAGAGGGGAAAACCCTGATTATAGCAACCCACGATCACAACTTTGCCTCAGACATGGCAGACACGATTATATACATGGAAAACGGGAAAATTGTAAGGAGCATAAAATGATAAAGCTTAACCAGGCAATAGAGATTATTAATAAACAAACCCCTTCTGTAAAGCTTGAAACGGTTAAAACGAAAGACTCTCTGGGAAGACTACTTCCAAAATCACTGACAAGCACAATTGAGTCTCCCCCTTTCTCGAAAGCAGCGATGGACGGATATGCCGTGCAGTCTACTGATACTTCCAGGGAGTTTACCATCCTTGAAACAATAGGCGCCGGTGAAATCCCTTCAAAAACTGTTCAGCAGGGGGAATGTGTCAAAATAATGACCGGAGCCATGATGCCCGAGGGAGCTGATAAGGTAATCCGGGTGGAATATACCGAGAGAAACGGTACTGTTATGACTATTAAACAAAATGAGAGGGGCACAAACGTAATTTTCCGGGCAGAGAATCTTAAGATCGGAGATCCTGTCCTTTCTCCGGGGATTATCGGAGCCAAGGAACTGGGAATTATAGCTTCCTTAGGTCTTTCCGAGATAGAAGTTGTTAAAAAACCGGTTATGGGAGTTATTACTACGGGGTCAGAGCTTAAAAATCCGGGGGAGAAACTCCAGTCCGGGGAGATCTACAACAGCAATGGATTCCAGATGTGCGCACAGATAACCGAAAACGGGGGAATTCCGAAATACTACGGGATTGTCAAGGATGATAGAATATCCCTGTCAAATACAATAAAAGATGCCTTGAAAAACTGTGACGTTCTGCTCCTTTCCGGGGGAGTTTCCAAGGGTGAGTTTGACTATGTTCCTGAAATTCTGCAGGAAAACGGAGTAGAGCCCCTCTTCCATAGAGTTGCAATTAAACCCGGACGCCCAACTTTTTTCGGTAAGAATAAAGACACCTATATATTCGGACTACCGGGCAATCCGGTGTCTTCCTTCGTGGTCTTTGAGGTTATGGTAAAATCACTGTTGTACCGGATGGCGGGACTTGAATACAAACCAATGCTCTTCAAAGGGACTTTATCAAAAACACTGCACAGGAAAGATACCGAAAGAACCGAGTTCTATCCGGTAATAATCGAGGGGGATATCATCCGGCCGATTAAATATCTCGGGTCATCCCATCTGAACGCTCTGGCCGATGCCAATGGACTTCTTTCAATCAGCACGGGGACAGAGGAATTGAAGGAGGGGGAACAAGTAGATGTTAGACCGTTATAATAGAGAGATCACCTATCTCAGGATTTCAGTAACTGATAAATGCAACCTGCGGTGTACTTACTGTATGCCGGCAGAAGGTATCCCTCTAAAAAAACATAAAGAAATAATGCGTTTTGAAGATATCGTAAAAACTGCAGAAGCCGCTGCAGCCCTGGGGATAAAAAAAATCCGTCTTACCGGCGGGGAACCTCTGGTAAGAAAAGGAATAGTGAACCTTGTAGCGATGCTCAGAGAGGTTGAAGGGATCGAACATCTGGCCATGACCACAAACGGTGTTTTTCTCGACACCCTTGCCGTTCCTCTGAAAAAAGCAGGGCTTGACAGCGTCAACATCTCGCTTGATACCCTGAACCCTGAGCGGTACAGGAAAATAACAAGGGTGGGAAACCTATCGAAGGTACTTAAAGGGATAGAGGCAGCAGGAAAAGCCGGTTTTGAGAAGATCAAAATCAACATGGTAGTAATGAACGACACAACAGACGAGGAAATTCAGGAATTAAGGAAATTTTGCGGGGACAGAGGATTAATTTTGCAGATGATTAACCACTACGAGCTCTCAAAAGAGAAAGTAAATGCCTATACCTACGACAGGCCCCCGAAGTGCAGCGTCTGTAACAGAATAAGACTTACTGCTGACGGCTTTTTAAAGCCCTGCCTGCATTCCAATCAGGAAATCCCGCTTGATATGGAGAATCTGCAGCAATCAATAAAAAAGGCAATTTTGGATAAACCGGCAAACGGACAGGTATGCACGAACAGAAGCATGGTGGAGATAGGAGGATAGAATGGAGTTTTCACATTTGGACAACGAAGGAAACGCCGTAATGGTGGATGTTTCAGCAAAACCGAAGGTAAAAAGAACAGCCAGAGCCGAAGGGAAAATATACTTAAAATCAAACACCATTAAAATGATCAAGGATCAGCTGATCAAAAAAGGTGACGTTCTTACCGTGGCTAAGATAGCAGGAATCAGCGGAGGAAAGAGAACTGCAGATCTTATTCCGTTGTGCCACAATATTAGCATAGACCAGATCTCTGTAGACATTGCAATCAATCAGGATCACCTCCTCATCACCGGAAGTACGGTATGCACAGATAAAACCGGAATTGAGATGGAAGCACTCACCGCTGTTTCAATTACTGCTCTGACTGTATATGACATGTGCAAGGCAGTGGATAAAGAAATGAGGATTACCGATATTCATCTTCTTGAGAAAACAAAGGAAATCTTATGAAAAAACAGTTCAGGATACTGTCCATAAACATCTCCGGAAAAAAAGGAGAGCAGAAAATACCCATACCCTCAGCCAAGGTGAAGGAGAATCACGGGATTGCAGGTGATGCTCATGCAGGGAAATGGCACCGGCAGATTTCCCTCCTTGCCAACGAGGAGATTGAAACTATGCGGGGTAAGGGAATCGACCTGGATTATGGTGATTTTGCAGAAAACATTACCACTGAAGGAATCCCGCTTCACAACCTGCCCATAGGAGCAAAGCTGTTTATGGGGAATTCGGTCATGGAAATAACCCAGATCGGTAAAGCGTGTCACCATGGATGTGCCATTTTTCAGGCAGTAGGAGATTGTGTTATGCCGAGAAAAGGAGTTTTTGCAAAAGTTTTAAAAGGAGGCGAGATAACCCGTGAAAGCAGCTGTTATTACGATATCTGACCGTGCATCAAAAGGGATATACGAAGACAAATCCGGTCCCGAAATTGTTTCGATACTTAAGGAGTCAGTCCCGGAATGCGAGGTTGAGACCCTGATCATCCCCGATGAACGAGAGGAAATCCTTGCCGCCTTTAGAAAATTCTCTGATTATGATTTCATCTTTACCACCGGCGGGACAGGTATTGGACCCAGAGATTTTACCCCCGAAGTAACACAGGATTACTGTGACAAAGAGCTTCCCGGTATATCCGAGACCATACGAGCCTTTTCTTATAAAGAGACCCAATCGGCAATGCTTTCCCGTGGATATTCCGGGATAAAGGGAAACACCATAATTGTAAATTTCCCCGGTTCGGTAAAAGCTGTCCGGCTTTGTACCAAGGTAGTGGGACCGGTAATGAAACATGCTGTTAAAATGATAAAAGGGGAAGGACATGAACATAAACAGGGCAAAAAATAGAAAAACGGCAAAGGATGTGTTATATTTAATTGAGAGAACCTATTGGAGGTAAAAAAATGAAAAAAATCATCCTTTTTATTCTCATTACCGTACTGGTTGTTCCTGCTGCATTTTCACAAATCAGGCTTGATATGGGAGTGAAAGTCCCCGTATCCATGGGAGTGAAATTCCCAGATATGGACAGTGATACAGAGTCATCAGTAAACATTATTGATAATTTTACATTCCTCTTTCCTGAGGTTTCAGGTACATATCAATTTGGCCTGGGACCGCTGAAACTCGGTGCTGGTGTTCAATTATACACCCTTATCCTTGAGAGCATTGCCTGGCCCATGGCGTTTGCGGAAGTGGATTTCTCTCCGTTAGTTCCGATTGTTATCAATGCTAAAATGGGCGGGGGTGCGTTCCTTATGTTCGGACTTTACAACCACGGGGATACGGGAAACCTCTTTATGCCTGAAGTGAATGCATATGTCAAACTCGGGAAAACCTTCAGACTCGGCGGCGGAGTAATGATGTTCACCAACAAAGATCTGGCAAAGACTGCAGTTCCCTACATACTGTACCTCGGAGGCAGTTTCTCAACCACCTTCTAGCCGGGTTAATTAAGTTAATTTATTACCAAAATGTTTTACAAATTTAACATTATATGATACTATCTTTCCATATCTTAATAGGAGGATAGTAATGAAAAAACGTATTCTTTTCACACTACTGGCGGTAGTTGCCGGTTTCTCCCTGGTAATGACAGGGTGCCAGACAACACCAGCAGGGGAAACACCGGAAAGTTTTAGTCTCAAGGTCATTGAGACATCAGACGTCCACGGATCTCTTTTCCCGTACGACTTCATTAATGACAAACCGGCAAAAACATCACTTGCTCAAGTATCAACATTTGTTGGTGAACAGCGGGCAAATGCAAATCAGGAAGTAATACTACTCGATAACGGTGACATTCTTCAGGGGCAGCCGATTGTCTATTACTACAACTTTGAAGATACCGGCGAAAAGCACATCCAGGCCCAGGTTATGAATTACCTTGGATACGAAGCCGGTACAGTCGGAAACCATGATATAGAAGCAGGTCATCCTGTTTACGATCAGCTCAAGAAGGATTTCAATTTTCCCTGGCTGGCTGCCAATGCAGTTGATGTCAAAACAGGAGAACCCTACTTCGAACCCTATACAGTATTACACAGGAAGGGCGCAACCATTGCCGTTCTTGGTTTGATCACCCCCGGAATTCCTAACTGGCTTCCCGAAGACATCTGGAAAGGAATCAGATTCGAAGACATGATTGATACTGCAAAAAAATGGGTTCCCATTATCATGGAGAAAGAACATCCCGATATTCTTATCGGATTATTCCATTCGGGAGTAGATGCAAACTACCATGGAGCAGATCCCAAAGCAAAGAACAATGAAAACGCCTCGTTACTTGTAGCAGAGCAGGTTCCCGGATTCGATGTAGTATTTACCGGCCATGATCACAAGGATACCCATATGGTTGTAAAGAATCCGGAAGGAAAAGATGTTGTAGTTATCGGGGCTCTAAATGCAGCCCGTTCTGTAGCTGTAGCTTCAATTGATTTCACCTACAATGAAGAAACAAAATCCTTCTCAACCAGCGTTTCAGGAGAAACTGTCATGATGGACGGAGTTCCTGCAGACCAGGCTTTTCTGGATAAGTTCAACGGCTCATATGAGAAGGTAAAAGCATATGTATCCAAACCCATAGGAGAATTCACAAAAACAATCTCTACCCGGAATGCAATGTTCGGAGACAGTGCTTTCGTTGATCTGATTCATCGGATTCAGCTTGATCTGACCGGAGCTGATGTATCCTTTGCAGCCCCGCTTTCTTTCAGTGCAACCATCAACAAGGGAGAGGTATACGTCAGGGATATGTTCAATCTTTACAAGTATGAAAACCTTCTGTACACCATGGAGCTTTCAGGTAAAGAGATCAGGGATTTTCTGGAATACTCCTACGGCGGATGGATGAATACCATGAAAAACAGCGATGACCACCTGATGAATTTCAAAAAAGATGATAAAGGGAACCTGATTTTCAATGAAAGGTACAACTCCTATGATCTTGTTATGAGATACTACAACTACGACTCAGCAGCAGGTATCAACTATACCGTCGACGTTTCCAAGCCAGAGGGACAGAGGATTGATATCAAGGGTTTCAGCGATGGAAGACCATTTGATATGAGCGCCATGTACCTTGTAGCTATCAACTCCTACAGAGGCAACGGCGGAGGCGGCCACCTTACAAAGGGAGCCGGGCTCACAAAAGATGAGATTAAAAAGAGAATGAAATCCTCAACCATCAAGGATCTCAGATATTATCTCATGAAGTGGATAGAACAGGAAAGAACAGTAACACCTGCCGCCCTGGGCAACTGGGAAGTAATTCCTGCTGACTGGGCTAAAGCTGCTGCTGATAGAGACTACAAACTTCTCTACCCTGAGAAATAGCATCACTCCTTTTATCTTTAGGCCGGCTGGAAACAGCCGGTCTTTTTATTAAAGCATACAATTGTTGAACTCAACCTGAAAAAAGGTTATTATGTACCATGAGTTTATCATCATTGCAGTTAGATGCTTTTGTTGCTGTTGCCAGACTTCTCAACTTCTCAAAAGCGGCGGAGAGCCTCTTTATAACCCAGTCTGCCCTCTCCCAACGGATAAAAAACCTGGAGCAGACTATTGGAGCCAACCTGTTTATCAGGGAACCGGGAAACCTGCGACTTACCGATATGGGCCAGCGCCTTTTCAGATACTGCACAGTCAAGGATTCCATGGAGCAGGAACTCCTTTTCAACCTCCTCCCCTCCAACGAAGGACAACTCGGGGGGATAACAACTATCGGTGCCTTCTCTTCCATTCTCCGTTCAGTGATAATCCCCTCCATGAGCTCACTTTTACGGAAAAATCCCAAAATACAGTGTAACTTTATACACAAGGAAACCCAGGGGCTGCCGGAGCTTTTCGAGCGGTCAGAGTGCAACTTCATACTCCTGGACTACCCCCTTGAAGCTCCGGACATCGAAAAGGTTGTTCTCGGATACGAAGAATATGTGGTTATAGAAAGTACCGAGTACAAGTGCCCGGAAAACGTTTTCCTTGACAATGCACCAGAGGATCCGGCAACCTCTGACTTTTTTCTCCACCAGGGGATAGAGCCCCCTGAATATAACAGACGTTTTATGGGAGAAACGTACGGTATTATTGCAGGGGTGGAAGCAGGGCTGGGAAGATCAGTTATGCCTGTGCACCTTCTTGCAGGCAGACCCCACTTGAGAAAAGTCGAAGGATTCAAGGAATACAGAAAACCCATCACCTTGCACTATCGTAAACAGAGTTACTACCCGGATCTTCATAAGGCAGTGGTAAACCAGCTCAGCGAAAACTGCAGCAAATACCTTAATCCCGAAATTGCCATAAGAACATTAGGTTCATAAGTAAAACTAATATACTCATAGATTATTATAATTTTACAGAACCCTTGTATTTTGCTATTAATCCAATAATACTATTATTACGAGGGAAAAAATGGAAAATAATAAGGTAATACTCGCGTACAGCGGTGGACTGGATACTTCGATTATACTGCACTGGCTTTTATCAAAAGGATACGATGTTATCGCATACATTGCAGACGTAGGACAGGATGATGACTTCGAGGCTGCAAAGAAAAAAGCCTTAAAAATCGGAGCAAGCAAGGTTTATGTAGAGGACCTGAAAGAGGAATTTGTAACCGACTATATCTTTCCAGTATTCAAGGCGAATGCAATTTATGAGGGCAGCTATCTTCTCGGGACATCCATTGCACGCCCGCTCATTGCAAAGCGGCATATCGAAATAGCAGCGAAAGAGAACGCCGCCTACGTTGCCCACGGTGCAACAGGAAAAGGTAATGACCAGGTACGGTTCGAACTTTCCTACTATGCCCTTAACCCGGAAATTAAAATTATTTCTCCCTGGAAAATGAGAGAGTATCTGGACCAGTTTAAAGGCCGCAGCGATATGATCGCGTATGCAGAAAAGCACGGTATTGAGATAAGCTCAACACCCAAGAAACCTTACAGCGAAGATGATAATCTTCTCCATATCAGCCATGAAGCGGGGATTCTGGAAGATCCAGCAACAGAAGCAACTGAAGATGTATACTCAAAAACAGTATCTCCGGAGGAAGCCCCCGATAAAGCGACAAGAATTGCCATCACCTTTAAAGACGGCATCCCTATAGAAGTTAAAGACCTTGAAAGCGGCAGGAGTGAATCCTCCCCCCTGCCCCTGTTTATGTTCCTTAACGAACTGGGAAGTGCTAACGGTATCGGAAGACTCGATATGGTCGAAAACAGATTTGTCGGCATTAAATCCAGGGGAGTATATGAAACTCCGGGAGGCACCATTCTTCATATTGCCCACAAAGATATCGAAGGGATTGCCATGGACAGGGAAGTAATGCGTCTTCGAAACATGTTGACAGAAAAGTTTTCCGAAATCGTCTATAACGGCTTCTGGTTCAGCCCGGAGATGGACTTCCTCATGGCTTCCATAAACGTAAGCCAGGACATGATTGACGGAACTGTTTACATGAAACTCTACAAAGGAAACGCATACGTTATCGGCCGTGAAAGCGACACTTCCCTCTATGACCAGGACCTCTCCAGTATGGACATCGAAGGCGGCTTTAACCAGGAAGATTCCAGAGGTTTCATCAAGATAAACGCCATCCGCCTCATGGCCCACAATAAAATCATGAAAAAGAAAAACAGGTATTTCCACCAGAACTGGTAGAGATTTACAGAGAGGGGAAGCCCTTCCCCTCTCTAAAACCTTCCATTAATACGAATCAAGCCGGGTCCGGTAACCGCCCCTGATGTCGATAACTTCACCACTGAGTCCCTCGTTATCAGAATTGTTCAGAAAGATATATTTGACGCAGTGTCCGGGAACTTTATCGGTAATCCAGTATTCAGATCTGTTTTGATTACCACCCTGCTTATTCACATCTTCAATAACAAGGTGTTCAGCCTTAAAACTGCCGGCTTTGGTTTTTACCTTTTCTATTCCCTTTGAATAGTTGCTGTAATCTGCAGGATCTATTGTTCCCTGTCTTTCTCCTGATTCACCGGACTGGCTGGGAGTAAACTCTTCAACTGTGCTGCTTTCCGGATTTCTATACCGTACTTTAAGAATTCCAGCATCCTGATCTGTCAGCAGTTCATAAAATCTTTCCTCCCCGTCCATCACAACTGAGAGAAGCCACCAGGAAGAACCGTTTGATACCTTTTTCAGTAAAGCCCTTTTCACAACAGCTTCATCTCCTTCCGGAGTGGTTCTAATCATCCAGGTAACACCTTCCCCCTCCCGGAAATTATCATCACCAAAACTTTTTCATCACAAACTCCTTAAATATCAGTATATAACCCAATACCGGAATTATCAGGAAATAGCAGAATTACTCATGAGCACTTGCAGTCATGCTGTGTTTTATGAAATTTCAATCCTTTATCAAAATTCTTTTCCCGAATACAGACTCTGTAAAGTGAAGAAGGGAGGAGAAATCTTTCTGCCCTCGTTTAAGGCAGCCTGAAATATCCATACACCGCATAAGACCCGATCTGGATATCAGCTCCATGGCAAGATGGAGCTCCCTTGTGGTAAGCCCCTCTCCGTTTCCGTCTATCACATTCTGGCAGAAACTTAGATATACTCCTGCTGTACCGGCTCCTGCTGTCCTTAAACTCCTGCGCATTACTTCTCTAATCCCTAAAAAATCAATATCCTCCATGGTGAAGGCAGTTATATTCATCCGGCGGATTATTTCCGATTCTTCCCTATCCGCCGCCCTGATACCGATAAGAACGATGTTTTCCGGAGAGAATTCGGTACTTACGTTTATGGAAGGATCGCAAAGGCCCAGGGCAGATGAAAGAACCTTCCTGTCTTCAGGAGCATCAGGATCACTCATCAGCGATGGATGGGAATCAATAAGAATAAAGCCGCTCTGCCCCAGAGCGCTGCCCATTGCTTTCATGCCTAAAAGCGTCAGCCGATCCCTGCCGGCCACAAAGGGAATTGCTCCCTGTTTCATAGTCTCGATCAGGGTATCTTCCGTTGCAGGCAGAGGTCCTTCGACAGAGTATCCAAGCATCCTCATATCTTCCGGGAAAAAGGACGGTGAAAAAACCGGAGAATCACCGGTAAGAACAATCCTCTTTTGCTGCTTCACAACGCCCCTCAAAATCGGTTCCTTGATTACATAGGAGGAGGTCATACCAGCCAGGAGTGCCCCGTAATCCATGACAAACCCCACCTCAGAGCCAAGTTTTAACTCCTTTTTGGAGTCTGTAATATCTACAAGGAGATGGTCGCTGGAAGCACCCAGGATTGAAACACCCTGAATTACCGGGGCAAGCCCCTCTATGACAACATCCTCTCTTCCAATATTAAGGATACCCCGTTTCCTGAGCCCCCTGTCTGTAAAGACCGGTTTTTTGCCAAAAGCATCCATCCCCGTTTTCCCTTTAGGTACCGAAGGCTTCTCCTTTACTTCTATAAGTTCAGCTTTGAGAATAAAAGCATCGGGACTGGTTCCCGGCCAGCGTTTGCCGAAAGCCGTTTCTCTGCCCAGCATAATCGCCTCTCCAATTCTCAGCTGATTTATCCGTTTTGGCATCTGTCCTCTGCTGACAAGATCCAGAGAAGATGAGTTCCCTCCGGAAACTATCTCCAGTGAGATATTCAGCTCTTCTTCTATTCTGTTTGCAAACAAAGCAAGGGTTTTCATGTTTTCTTGAGTAGGCAGCACTCCTCCGTAGCAGGTAAGATTCGTTCCAAGCCCCCTTAAATGAATCCCCGGGAGCTCAAGAACCTTACGTGCCGCCGTCATGAGATCATCCGGCCATATCCCTTCCCTGAGATCTCCGAGATCAAGCATCAGGATAACATCATGGATCTTTCCCAGCTCCTCTGCCGCAGCAGAAAGTTCACTCATAACCGGGAGTTCGGAATTGAGGCTGCAGTCTGTATACATCACTACTTCCCTTGCTGCTGACAGGGGAGGAATTCGTAAAAGCGTTATGGGAACGTCGATGCCACTGTTTCTAAGCCGTTTTATATTTTCTATCCTCGATTCTCCGAGTTGTCTGATACCTCCGGAAATCATTGCTCGTGCAACCGAGGGCATTCCGCAGGTCACTTTTGTAACTCCCATAACAGCAATGCCATGTTCCCTGCAAAATTTCACTATTACTCTGGAATTTTCTTCTACCTTTTCAAGATCTACTGTAATCACCGGTCCGCTCATTGTATGCTCTCTTTCAGAAGTTTCAATGCTGCTGCGGGCCGGCGCTTGGAAAGAACTCCCAGAGAAGCCATTATGTAGTGATTATCCAGAAGACACCGGGAATCTTCCGGCGGATAGAGATACTTTTTACGGTCTGTGGGGACAGAGCCT